>JAYUWZ010000982.1:0-2739 GCA_043753265.1 Verrucomicrobiaceae bacterium | reverse complement strand
GACCTGGCACAGTTTCGCCAGGTGCTGCACCTGGCGCATGCCGCCCCAGTAGTGGTGGTCGCAAAGGATGATTTGCACGGCATCCTCAGTGATGGCGGAGGGAATATCCGCAAAGCAGGTGACGGCCACGTTGCTGGCGAGAGGCACATTGCAATCGGCCCGCAGCAAGGCCCGGCGGACGGCGCCCATTCCCTGAATACTCGCGGTGGGATCCTCCAGATAGCCGCCGGTCTCGTCGCCGAGTTCCACGCGGAGTTCCTGGCCGACGCGGATGCTGGTCTCGATGCTCCAGGCGCAGTTCGGGTCCATGCGCACCGGCAGCCCGAAGGTCGAGCGCATCTGGCGGACAGTCTCGATTTCGATATCAGGCTCGAGCACACCGGCCTTGAACTTGATGTCCTTGAATCCGTATTTGTCGATGAGCTGGCGGACCTGTGCCACGAGCCCCTCGGGGCTCAGCGCCTCGCCGTATTCGTCCTCGCGGGCGTCCTCCCCTTCCCCGCCGCCGCCACCATGTTTATAAAAAGGGTAGGCGCTGAAAGGAACGAGATCGCGGACGCGCCCGCCAATCAGATCGCACACAGGCTGGTTCGTGGCGCGGCCGATGAGGTCGAGGCACGCGGTTTCGATGGCGGAATAGGTGCGGGCGCTGGCGTCGAGCGGGTTTTCACCGGGCACCAGCATGGTCTGCGAACGCGCGTCGCCCGCGCCATTCCCTTCCACGAGGTCGACGAGCGCTCCGGTGAGGGAGTAGGGATTTGCGCCGATGAGGCGTGGGCGCAGGGCCTCGAGCGCGGCGGCAGGGGCCTCGCCGCCGTAGGTCTCAGCAATGCCGGTAAAGCCACTGTCGCTTTTGAGCTCGATGACGGTACGGAGCGCGTACGGCTGGTGCAGGCCGTAGCTGCTACGCAGGGGTGGGTCTGCGATGGCGATTTTGTGGACGAGGAGGTCGGTGATGCGCACGGCTGAGTTACAGTGGGTTGGTGCGACACTCCTGCACACGGAACGCGCAAGCGTCACGCCAACAAATCAATAAAACGCTCCTGGCACTCGCCATGGATGCCGCAGTGTGGTGTAATATACGAAAATGAAGCGTCTCCTCGTCATCTTCCTCCTACTGCTCACGGCGGTGGTCTCCGCACAGGAATACACGCTGGAAAACTACAAGTGCGCGGTGACGCTGCCGCCGGGCGACAAATGGCAGAAGGGCTATCCGCAGAAGCTGCAACTGGGGGAGATGATTTTCAACGCGGTGCGACCGGAGGCAAAGCAGTTGTTTCTGATCGTGGTGACGGATGTGCCGGTGGACAATCCTGGCTCACCAGCGGTGGTGGCGCGGATGATGGAGGTAGCGGGTGCCATGGGCTACCGGGCTAGCGAGCCTGCGGGAATCGAGGTCGATGGAGTCAAGTATGTGCAGTTCATTGGGCGGCGGAGCGAGGCCAATGCGTCGGAGGTACTGATGGTCGCGCGCGGCACGGTGCGGGAGAAGATGATTTACCTTACAATGATGGTGGGCTTGGGAGATGAAACGATGGTGAAGGATGAGCGGTTTATGCGAGTTTTGAAGTCGTTCCGCTTCTTGGTGGACCAAACCGTGGCCCCGCCTCCAAGCGCGAACCCTCTATACGGGCGGTATAAAATGGGGATGATCGTTTGTTTAAGCACCGTGGTGGGGCTGGCCATCTTTTTTGGGGCGGTGATGCTGGCTACCCAAAGACCGTTGCGGCATCGTGGGGACGAATGACGAGGCGGATGGATTTGCATGTCGGGCTTGTGCAAGGGCGGGGTGCTCTGCTTGGTTATGGAAATGCTCCGGCTTATTTTGCTTCTCTCCGTTCTGCTTGCACTTCCGCTTCACTCGCAATCCGGGACAGTTGCGTGGAAAAGTGATGAGTTTGGC
Organism: Verrucomicrobiaceae bacterium; assembly: GCA_043753265.1. Classification (GTDB taxonomy): domain Bacteria; phylum Verrucomicrobiota; class Verrucomicrobiia; order Chthoniobacterales; family Chthoniobacteraceae; genus SXWH01. The sequence continues at coordinate 836 of JAYUWZ010000982.1, read as the reverse complement.
TGCTCTGCGAATTTGCCGGTGAGCCAGGGCTGGCAGCCCATTGCCGCGCCGGAGATTCCCGGGCTGACGGTGCTGGTGGCGATGCAAAATCCGTCGCGCGGCGCGGTGTTTGGCGTGAATGTAGTGAACAATGCGCCGAAGGCCAACCTGCGCGATCCGCTGACGGTCAAGACTCTTGAGGACGCGCTGAAGAGTTTTCAGTATCAGTTTTTCGGCAATTCGTTTGTGACGATCGGCGGCACGGAGTGGCGGCAGTATAACGTGAAATCCATCGCACCAGGCCAGGCCGCGAGTGGAGTGGTGCGGTATGGCGTGGCAAATGGGCGGATTTTTGGCGTCTCCCTTATTCTTGGTGGAGGAAAGGAAGCGGTGCAGGATGTGGAACTGCAGACTGCGGCGGCGAGTGTCCGCTTCTTTATGCCCATGGGCGCGGCAGTGGCCGTGCAACCTGCGGAGGCTCCTGTAGTGCCAGCGCCTGCCGCTGACAATAAAGTGGTCGATGCGAAACCTGCCGTGTCCAAGGCGGAGGAGCCCAAGAAGGAGGCCAAGGCGGATGAGCCGGATTACAAGCGCCTGGCCATCATCGGGGCCGTGGTAGTGGTTGTGCTCCTCATTTTGCTGAAGCTTATTGGCGGCGGCGGCGGCGCAGTGAAGCCCCCCGTGCGCAGACGGTAGAGCAGAATGACGAATGCAGCGGCGTTGCGGCGTTGGAAAATTGGATCGCCCGTATCGTTTTTGATTCGCGTTTTGCGTGGGTCATTTGTTAGGAAGCGCGTCCCATGGCTCTTATCTTCTCCCGCCTAGCACGCCGTTTCCGCCCCGATGGGATTGATCGG
>JAYUWZ010000981.1:0-2739 GCA_043753265.1 Verrucomicrobiaceae bacterium | reverse complement strand
CAGGAGCGGGAGGCCAATACACGCCCCAAGCCCACGGAGAAACGTGCGGCGGGGAAGGACATTCGAGGATGATAGAATGTGCATGGTGGTACAATAGTAAATCCTCCAGGCGAACACTCCAGAAGTGTTTTTTGCGTTATTGCGGGCGGTGGAAGATTTCAGCCGATGTGGCTACGTTTGTTTACCACCCAATTCCTTCATCTTGAGAACCATGCACGGGGCGTGATTGTTTGTGCGGAGATGACCCTAAACGTGGAGTCTGAAGACAGCATCCGAATCGAAGGTGGCGCGAAGCGCCCTTCTAAAAATAGTCAGCCCGACCGAGGAACGAGTGGAGGTACCTCACTTCGTCGCAGTGTGCGCACGGGTAGGATAATCGTCCAAATTGGCAAAAATGCACCATCCTGCTTTTACCGCTGCGTTCGTCCACCCCTCCCCTACTTCGCCTCACTATCCCGCTGCAACTTGGCCTGCCGCGCCTCATTGTCCGCCTTTTCCTTCAGCGCCTGCTTTTCCAGCTTCGCCAGGATGTCCCGCAAATCATCACGCGGCTTGAGCTGGCTCGAGCGCTTCAGTTTCTCCACCGCCTTTGCGATCTGCCCCATCTTATTGAGCATGAATCCATGGCGCAACGCCGCCTCGGCAGCCTCACCCTTCATGCGTTCCGCGCGATCCTTTGCCCCCTGCTCCGTCAGCGCAGCCGGGTCTTTCCCGGCAATATCCGCCAGCGCCTCTGCGCGCTCATACCAGTCACTCGCCCGCGCGATACTCTCCGCAGTGCCTTCCTTTTCAAAGTGGCGAGCGAGATTGATGATCGCCGCGCCGTCCGTCGGATCGTCTCCAATAATCTCCTCCAAAATCTTCACAAACTCTCCGCCCGCACCAGTCGTTGATGCAAGGAACGCCTCCGCTTTTTGGAGCTGCTTCTTCTCCTGAGCGGCAAGCCGGGCCAGTGCGGTCGACTTCACCTTCGCGAGCAGCTTCTTGGCGGAATCATAGCCACCCCGGCGGGCCATCATGTCCGCGGCATCCAGCAGCGGCTTCATCTCCAGCGTCGCCGCCTCCTTGTCGCAAGCCGACTCAAATGCCTTCACCGCTGCCTCGAAAAGATTTTCCTCCGCGAGATACAGCCGCCCAAGCGCCACGAGATTCCGCGCACTGGCAATGCCCAGGCTCTGCATAATCTCGATATTCTGCCGCGCCTTCGCGACTTCCTTCAAAGCGAGATAGGCCGCCGTCTGTGCATCCCAATATTTCGCCTCGCGCTGGTTCGCACTGATGAGTTCACCAAACAGAGCCGCGCTTTCCGCGTGCTTGCCCTGGCGCCCAATCGCATCGGCCAGGCCGGATTTCCACCGCGACTCCGTCGGACCAAACAACAGCGCATTGCGAAATGCCGTCTCCGCCGACACGAATTGCTCCAGCGACAACTGGCAGTAACCCAGCGCTCCGTAGAGGATGGAATCCTTCCCGCCGAGTTCCAGCGCCTTCGTCAAATGCACGAGCGCATCCGCCGGCTTCTGGCGCATGAGCAGCATCTGCCCGAGCGCCTCGTGCGCGCGGCGGAAATTGTCGAATTTTCGGATCGCCTCCTTGAACTGCGCAATCCCCTCTTCCCCCTTGCCCATCTCGCTGTAGAGCATGCCCAGCATGAAGTGAAAAGTGGGGTTCGTTTCCTTGGTGATGAATTTCTCCAAAGCACGCATCGCCCCCACCTTGTCGTTCTTTTCAAAGAACGCCTTGATGGCCTGCTGCATCTCGACTCCTGCGGGATCCGAAACCCGCTCCGGCTCCACATCCGAAAGCACTCCGTAAAGCCCGAGAAATTTCTTTTGCCAGGAGGGCTCGCGCCAAAAGTCAGGGTCGCTACTGCTCTGTGCAATAGCAGCAGAGCCTGTGGCAATCAGGGCGAAGGCAGAAAGCCAAAAAGGGCGGGCGAGGTTACGGGATGCAAGTTCCATCGAAATTAATTGGGGTTAAACGCGAGCTACCAAGTTTCTGCTGTATGCTTCGCGTCCTTCGCGCCCTTCGCGGTTCAATTCACGCGACCGATTAAACGGACTTCGCTCCCCAGCGCAGCTTTTGCTTGAGGCGGAAACCGGCGGGTTTGCCATCGCGCTGGCCGGGCTCAAAGCGCCATTTCAGGAATGCCTCGCGGGCCACTTCCACCACATTCGGGCTCGTCTCCCCGTTGAACTCCACGCGGAAGACCTGGCCGCGTTCGTCCACATAAAGCATAGCATCAATCACGCCCGGCTGGCGCTTGGCCTCCTGCGGTATCTTGGGTTGCGGCTGGCTCACCGCACGGGGGGGCTGGTCGAGGCTGTCCGCACCGAGCCCACCACCGCCAGCGGCGTCTCCACCACCGCCAAAAATGTTATTGCCCAGCGAACCCGAAAGGTTGCCAAAGCCTCCTGAACCACCACCACCCGTTCCGTCGCCGCCCGCCCCGTTCATCATGTTGGCGATATCATCCAGCGAGTTTTGCGCGAGGCTCTGCGCTCCCGCTGGCTCCTGCTCCACCTGCACCTTTTCAAACTCCGGCACATCCTTTGTATCCACCGCCTCCTCCTGCTTTACCACCTTCACCTCAGGCTTCTTCTTCACTTCCTCCTCCTCCTCAATCTTCACCTCCACGGTCTCCTCCTTCTTTGCCTCCACATGCTTGGGAAAAAGCAGGCCGCCAAACGTGATGAGCGCGCCAATGAGAATGGCTGCGGCCAGATAAAGCAGAGTCGA
>JAYUWZ010000980.1:0-2740 GCA_043753265.1 Verrucomicrobiaceae bacterium | reverse complement strand
GGGTGCGGATCTCGTGGCTCATCACCGCGAGGAAATTGCGCTTGGCGAGGTTGGCGGCGCCCGCCTGTTCGGCGAGCTGGCGCACCTTGCTGTTGGCCGTCTCCAGCTCCATGTTGGTCTGGGCGAGGCGCTCGTTGCTAAGCACGAGGGCGACGTTGCCCTGGATGAGCTTCTGGCGGTCGAGCTTGGCGTCGTCGATGACCCGCTGGAGGGCTCCGGCGAGGGCGGTGATTTCGTCGCCATCCTCACTGATTTCGATCACCTGCCCGTGCTCGCGGCTGCTCAGGGCGCGCACGATGCTGCCGAGGCGGTGCAGGGAGCCCGAGATATCCCGCAAAATCTGGCGTCCCACCAAAAGTGTGAGCAGAAGGCCGAGAGTCTGGACCACCACGGTGATGCAGACCAGCCAGGTGATGACTCCTTTTTCCATGCTGCCGAAGTCGTTCGGCTTGAGGCGCCAAAGGAGGACGAGGGTGGGCAGGAGGCCGGCCGCGACACAGAGCATGCCGCACAAGCGGAGCTTGGCGCGCACCTTCATTTCGCGCACTGCGCGGAGGAGGAAAGGACGAGGGGTGGGGGAAACGTCGATGACGGGCTTCAGCGTTTCGGCTGTAGTCCGTTGGGAATCAGGGTTTTTTGTGGCGATTGCGGGTTCCAATTGGCTCTCGTGTTTAGGTTGAGTTAAGCAAGGAGCGGGCCTGAGAGGGGGAAACGTCCGATGCAGAACGTCCAACGTTGAACGCTCACCATCCAACGCCAAAGGCGCAGGCGACGGGCGAGCACCATCGGACAATCATAGAGGCGAAACCGCCCTCGGAGTACTGCTGTGCTTCGCAGCTTTGAGCGACGCTGAGCTTTTCAGGCCGAGGCTCCGCAGCCTCCATCGCCTTCGGAGAATCCGCGCGCGGTTTCCTCGTCGCGTCCATCGAGGCGGCGGAGGAGGAGATCGAGGCTGGTTTGTGCTGTCAGATGCTTGAAGGTTTCGCGGTCTGCGGGGAAGTGGTGCTTTTGCACGATCGTTTTTCCACCCCGGGTTGCGAGGGCTACGAATACGGTGCCTACGGGTTTCTCCGGGGTGCCGCCATCCGGCCCCGCAATACCCGTCGTCGCCAGGGCAAATGTGGAGCCGCTCGCACGCAGCGCGCCATCGGCCATCGCGCGCGCAACAGGTTCGCTCACCGCGCCATTTGCAGCGATGAGATCCATGTCCACGCCGAGGGCCGCGACTTTGGCCTCGTTGGCATAGGTCACGTAGCCGGCGAGGAATACACGCGATGCGCCGGGCGCATTCGTCACCTTGTTGGCAATAAAACCTCCCGTGCAACTCTCGGCGGTGGAAAGCGTGGCGTTGCGGCTCGTGAGTGTTTCCACGACTACCTGTTCCAGCGAACGGGAGTCGGTGGTGAAAATGTGGGAGCCGAGTTCCTTGTTCACGATTGCATCCGCAGCTTCAAGCTGTGCGGTGTTGCCAATGAGCCGTACGTCGACCTCGCCGGGGCGCGCACAGTATCCAACCTCGAGCCCCAGTGCGAGCAGGGCCTCGCCCACTCGATGTTCCACGAGGCTTTCCCCCAGCCCGACCACGCGAAAATTGCGCATCGAAAAAGCAATCCCGCCCTGGCGGAGCCCGGCGAGGATGGGCACGACGAGATCCTTCAGCATCGGCAGCAATTCCCGTGGCGGGCCGGGCAGGAGAAAGATGTGCGGCGTATTCGTATCGCGTGCGGGGAAGTAAAGGCCTGGCGCGGTGCCGTGCGGATTTTGCAGCACCGTGGCTTCCTTTGGCCGCAGGGCCTGCAAGCCGACGCGCCCGGTCATCTTCAATCCCCGCCGTGCAAATCGCGCGCGGATTTGCTCCATCACTTCCTCGTCGTGTTCCAGGGTGAGTCCGAGCATCTCCGCGACGATATCGCGGGTGATGTCGTCCGTCGTAGGCCCGAGGCCGCCCGTCACCAGCACAGTGTCCGCGCGTCCAAAGGTCTCCCCCAGCGCCTCGCGAATCGCGTCGCCGTCCGGCACGGTGACCTGCCGCTGAATGCGCAGCCCAATGGGAAACAGCTCCTTCGCAATCGCCGCAAGGTGCGTGTTCACGATGCTTCCGAGCATCAGCTCCGTGCCGGTGTTGAGGACTTCAATGCGCATGCCGTAAAGGTGAGACGAGTCACGTTGCCATGTCGAGAGTGGTTGCTCACTCTGGGATGGGCTCTGCCGGTTGTCGTTTTGCCAATGGTCGCTAAGAGTCCATAAAGCTAAAGATCCAAAACATGAAGATGGATGGAAAAGGGCCGCTGCATCGCACCGAGAATTTTAACTGCTGTCGAGGGCCGTTGTGCGCCCGCCATATTCGTTTGCGCTGGAGGCTTTGCTCTCTTTATTGGCTGCTGAGGAACTGAGAACGATGTTTTACGTCATAATCTTTACGATATTTGCCGCCAACCTGCTCTGGTGCGTGCTTGCCGTTCGGCGCGCGCGTACACAAAGGCCCGCGTGGGTCGGCTGGACGGCACTGGGCTTTGGCGTGATGCAGATCGCGGGCACTTTGCTCATGACGCTCTCCCGCGGGAGCCTTGCGGAGGTTGCGGAGGCGACGCCGCGCTGGCTGTATGCGGCGGTTCTCGTTTGGAATCTGATCATCATTCCATTCTGGCTGCTCTGGCAGGCAGGAGCCGGTGTCTCCGCGCTGGCAAAGCGGATTGCGAAGGTGGCACCGCGCAAGGCCGCAGCGCAGGGTGGGGGATTG
>JAYUWZ010000979.1:0-12382 GCA_043753265.1 Verrucomicrobiaceae bacterium | reverse complement strand
CTTTGAATACCGTGGGCGGTTGTGGCATGCAGGGACGCGGCAATGGAGGCACTTTGTTGCGAGGGCAACACCTTTGACCAACCTCGATGGCACGGTGCGCGAATGGGTGGGCACGTGCACGGATGTGGATGTGCAGCAACGCGCGGAGGCCGCGTTGCGTGTCGCACGGGACGAAGCGGAGAAGGCTTCGCGAGCCAAGGACCGCTTTCTGGCCGTGCTAAGCCACGAACTGCGCACGCCCCTAACACCGGTACTGATGGCACTGTCCACTCTGGAGCACGACCCTGCACTATCGATGCAGGCGCGCGAGGATGTAGTGATGATGAAGCGGAACATCGAACTCGAGACGAAGCTCATCGATGACCTGCTCGACCTGAGTCGGATCACCAGCGGCAAACTGGCGCTCAAACAGCAACCCGTCGACATAGGTGAGACGCTGCAACGGGTTTGCGGGATTTGCCGTCCGCAGGCCCAGGAGGCCGGGGTGAAGATGTTTTTCGACGCAGCAGGGGAGGCAATCGCCGTGAGCGCGGATGTGGCGCGCCTCCAGCAAGTGCTTTGGAATGTGGTGCGCAATGCCATCAAATTTACCCCGGAAGGTGGAAGTATCCTTCTCTCGACCGCGCAGCTTCCCACCGGCCAGTGCGAAGTCCGGGTGAAAGATAGTGGTATCGGGATTCCGGCGGCTGCGCTGCCGCATATCTTTGACGCATTTGAGCAGGGCGGCACGCAAGTGACGCAGCAATTTGGAGGGCTTGGCCTGGGGCTTGCGATCAGCAGGACACTGGTGGAGATGCACGGGGGTAGCATTCGAGCAGAGAGCGATGGCGAGAATAAAGGCTCCACATTTGTGATCGAACTGCCAATGGCCACCGGAACTGGTCCCGCCGTGAGTCCGGCGACGGAGCTTCGAAAGGAGGATACGACGTTTCAGCCGCGGCTGCTGCTGGTGGACGACCACGCGGATACGCTTCGCACGCTCAGCCGGATATTGCGGCTGGCAGGTTTCGAGGTGCTCACAGCGTCGAACGTCATCTCTGCCATCGAACTCGCCCGAGGCGAGGCGTTCGATCTGCTCATTAGCGACCTTGGGCTGCCGGATGGAAGTGGTTACGAGATCATGCGCCGTCTGAACGGGACACGTGCCATTCCGGGCATTGCCATGAGTGGCTATGGGATGGAGGAGGACTTGCTGCGCAGCCGCGACGCGGGATTTGAAGAGCATCTCGTGAAACCGATCGATGTCTCACAACTCATCGCTGCGATTCGACGGGTGGTGGAGGGCTCGCGGCGCGTCCCAGCCAGCGTTGCCTGATGGAAAAGGTACAGCCTACCCCTGCATTGCCTCCGCGCGATCCTTGGAGGTTTCAGCGTTTGGCAGGGCTTTTACGGCTTCCGCAGTGGTGGTTCCGTTGCCACCGCCAAAGAAACGCTGGAAGAAGCGCTTGGGCGTGGCCCTGCCGGAGTCTTCCTCGGTGAGTTCGCCGTAGGCGGCCTGCTTGGCTTGCTCCCAAGGGCCTGCAAAGCCGGGGGCTGCAACCATCATCTTTTTCTCAGCCCGGGCATACACCTCGAGGTCGCGGATGTTCTTGGTGTCGCCGGTCTCGCTTTGGGTGTTCACTTTCACCCGCAGATTTTCGTTTTCCTTGCGTACGCCATCGAGCTCGTTCTTGAGCTTGGAGAGCGTGGTGGCCTCGATCTCCAGCTTGTCGCTAAGCATGCGCTTGTAGCGGCCATGCTCGAGCTTCAGCTTGAAGTGGTGGTACATCGCAATGAGAAGCAGCACGCAGCCGGTGTAGAAGCCGAGTGCGAAGGGGCTGGTGAGCGTTTCTTGCATAGGTAAAAAAGAGTGATGGATTTTGGTTGAGGCAGGCATCTCGAGTACGCCCGCAATGTCCACAGGATGAAGGCGGATTGCCGAAAATGCAAGTGCGGGCGAGGGATCGGCAGACTCAAATTCCCTATCCCTCACCTGGGTGCGGGAGCCGGAGTTTGAAAGTGGTGCCGCTTGTCACTGGCATCGGCATGGGATAGGAGATGTTTCGCATCTCATGATCATTCCCAAATTCTGGGCTGAGGCCCGCATCCAGCATCGCGAGGAAGGGAAGCAGGTGACTGTGCGGAAACTGGGCTGGTCGAGTCTGGACCAGGAGGACGCGCAGGCAAATGCGGATCGCCGGGCTGCTGAGGCGATGCAGCGGATCCTCGGCGGCGAGAAATTAGGCCGTCGTGACCAAAAGGCTGCGTATGGTGTGGACGGGGTGCCCATCCGGGAGGAGATCGTGGCCGAGCATGGAAGCGTGGTGGTGACCCGGAATTGCTACGGCGCTCTTTGCCTGAACACGCCGGATGTGCTTTTTGCGGATGTGGATTTCAACGAGGGGCCGCCTGCGGTAGCCGGCTGTGTCACCGGAGTTTTGCTATTGGCGGCGATCTACTCGGCGGGCGTGACGTGGGGATCGGGCTGGAAGTTTTTCTGGCTCGCCTGCGTATGCCTTATCGCAGGCATTTTTATTTCGCGGTGGCTGCATGAGGTGTTTTCCTGGCTCACGGGCGGTCCTGAAAAGCGCGCCCGGATGCGGATCGAAGCATTTCTCGCCGCACGTCCGGACTGGCGGGTGCGGCTCTACCGCACACCGGCGGGTTACCGGGTGCTTGCAGTGCATCGCACTTTCACTCCCGACCATCCCGAAGTGGAGGAATTCTTTCGCGCGGTGCATACCGATCCCCTCTATTCACAACTGTGCCGCAAGCAGCAGTGCTTCCGGGCGCGCATCACGCCAAAGCCTTGGCGGGTCGGTGTGCCAGCGATGAGGCCACGCCGGGCGGTATGGCCTGTGTCTCCGGAGATGTTGCCCATCCGGCGCGAGTGGATTGCCGATTACGAAACAAAATCCGCGGGCCATGCGGCGTGCCGGTTTGTGGCGGAGATGGGAAATGGGAGTGCCCATCCCCCGACGCTGATGGTGCAGCGCATTCACGATGAGGTTTGCCGGGCGGAATCGGGACTGCCGATTGCCTGAGCCGGGTTGGCTGCCACAGACAAATTGGCAAGAAGGCAGCCAAAGATTGCACTCTGTTTGGGGTCTATCGGTGAGTGCGCCGCATTGCGATGCAGGGTGGCCCTCAATGCTTTTAATCGAATGACCTCCATCACCACCTCGAAATGCATTAGCCGGCGATCGCTTTTGCGCAGGGTTGGAGCTATCATTGCTGCAGTCTGCGCACCCTTGCTGCACGCGGCACCGGTGGAGGAGGGGAATGCATTTTTTGAAAAGCGCATCCGCCCGCTGCTGGAGGACCACTGCTACGACTGCCACAGCACCGATGCGGGAAAATCGAAGGGCGGCCTGCTACTCGACACGCGAGAGGGCTGGGCAAAGGGTGGGGAGTCTGGAACGTCCATCACACCGGGCAAGCCGGACGACAGCCTGATCATTCGAGCGTTGCGATATTGGGACAAGGATTTGCAGATGCCGCCGAAGACGCCACTCTCGCCGGAGCAGGTGAAGGATCTCATCGAATGGGTGAAACTCGGCGCACCGGATCCGCGTGCGGGCGGAACGGGTGAGGTGAAGAAGGCGAGCAAGATTGATTTCGATGCCGGTCGCAAACACTGGTCTTTCCAGCCCGTAAAGGCGCAGCCAAAACCGCCGGTGAAGAATGCCACGTGGCCACGCAACGAAGTGGATTTTTTCACGCTCGCACGCATGGAGCAGACGGGGTTGGCTCCTGCGCCGGATGCCTCGCCGCGTGCGCTGATTCGCAGGGTGGCATTTGATCTCACAGGACTCCCGCCGACGCCGGAGGAAGTTGAAACTTTTGTGCAGGAGGCTGGCGCGAACCAGTCCGCCGCCATGGCCAAGCTGGTCGACCGCCTGCTGGCCACGCCGCAGTATGGCGAGCGCTGGGGTCGGCACTGGCTCGATGTGGTGCGGTATGCGGACACTTGTGGCAATGCCTCCGACTACCCGGTGCCGCAGGTTTTCAAATACCGCGACTATGTGATCGCGGCTTTCAATGCCGACAAGCCGTACGACCAGTTTGTGCGCGAGCAGATTGCGGGGGATTTGCTGGGCGCTCCCACGCCGGGAGGAACTTCGCATGCGGAGCGTATCGTAGCGACGGGGTATCTGGCTTCGGCGCGGCATTTCGCAGGCGGCTCGGGCGAGCGGCACCTCACGATTGAGGATGCGATCGAAAACATGGGGCGGACGTTCCTTGGACTTTCGCTGAGCTGCGCGCGCTGCCACGACCATAAGTTCGATCCGATTTCCACCGCCGACTACTACGCGCTCTACGGCGTGTTCAACAGCACGACATTCCCGCACCCTGGCAGTGAGGGGAAAAACCGCCCGGAGAATTTCGTTCCCCTGCTCGCACCTGCGGAATTGGAGCCTATTAAAAAGGAGTGGGAGGCAAAGCTGGCGGCGCTGGATGCGGAGGCAAAGAAGCGCGACGAAGTAAAAGCAGCGGCTGAAAAGGAAGCGGACACGCCGGAGCGCAAAGTAAAAGTGGACCTTGCGAGGAAAGAGCGCGATGCGGTGCGCGAGGAGCGCAAGCAACTCGCCGCCGCGCCGCCGTGGGAAGTGGCCTACGCGGTGAGCGAGGGAAAGCCGGCAGATGCACGCATTCAGGTGCGTGGCGATCCCACCCGGCTCGGTGAAGTGGTGCCACGGCACTTCCCCACGGTGCTCGGCGCCCAGTCGCTGGCAGCGGAGAAATCCAGCGGCCGCCGCGAACTCGCGGAGGCCATCGTGTCGCCGGCCAATCCGCTCACCGCGCGGGTGATGGTGAATCGCATCTGGCAACACCATTTTGGGCAGGGTCTCGTGACGACTCCCAACGATTTCGGCATTCGCGGACAAGCCCCATCGAATCCTGAACTGCTCGATTTTCTCGCGCAGCGTTTTGTTGAGGGTGGGTGGTCGGTGAAGGCGATGCACCGGCTCATTTTGAATTCGCGCACGTGGCAGCTTGCGTCGCAGGGTGTCCCGATTTCGGGTGCAGCCCACTACGCCGTGTATCCCCGTATGCGGCTGGATGCGGAGTCGATCCGCGATGCCCTGCTGGCGGTGAGTGGCGACCTCGATTCCTCGCCAGGCGGAGCGCATCCCTTCCCTCCGGTGCATACGTGGGGGTTCACTCAGCACAACCAGTTTTTCGCCACCTACGACACGCCGAAGCGGACCGTGTACCAAATGCAGCAGCGGTTGCGGCGGCATCCCTTCCTCCAGCTTTTCGATGGTGCGGATCCGAATAGCAGCACCGCGACGCGCCAATCTTCCACGACGCCGCTCCAGTCCCTTTTTGTGATGAACGATCCTTTCGTCCATGAGCGGGCCGCCAAGTTTGCGGCGCGGGTGATGCGTGAGAAATCAGACGACCCCGCGCGCATCGAGCGGGCATTCCAAATCCTCTACGCCCGGCTGCCCGAACAGGAGGAAACGCAGATGGCGATTGGCTATCTCGCGCAGCTCTCCGCAAAGCAGGTTCCGGCGGACAAGGCCTGGCAGAGCCTCGGGCGCGCGCTGCTCGCTGCGAATGAATTCATCTACCTCGACTAAATGAACCGCCGCTCCTTCATCCGCTCGCTCGCTGGCAGTTCCCTGGTGCTGCCGGGCGTGCTGTCGCAATTGCTCGCCGCGGACGATCCGCTGGCGCCGCGCGCGCCGCATTTCAAGGCACGGGCAAAACGCGTGATCTTTCTCCATATGAGCGGCGGCGTGTCTCACGTGGATTCCTTCGACTACAAGCCGAGGCTGATTTCCGATCACAACCTGCCCTACCAGGTGCCAAAGAAGATGCTCGATGCCTTCGCGCCGGAGAACCGGAGCGAGGTGAAGTTTTTCAAGAAGCCGGGCTGGGAATTCAAGCAGCGCGGAAAGTCCGGGCTGTGGATCAGCGATCTCTTTCCGAAGATCGCGGAGTGTGCGGACGACCTGTGCCTCGTGCGCTCGATGTTTTCCGACAATGCCGACCACGCGCAGGCGACGCTCGGTATTCACACAGGCTCGGTGGGCTTTACACGCCCGAGCATGGGCTCGTGGATCAGCTACGGTCTGGGTTCGGTGAATGCGAACCTGCCGGGCTTTATGGTCATTGCACCGGCGCTCCCATACTCGGGAGCGCAGCTGTGGGCGTCGGACTTTCTGCCCGGCTGCCACCAGGGCGCACGGGTGATTCCCGGGCCGGAGCCGGTGCCGAATATCAAGCGCCTTGCCGAGGCCGGGGTGCAGGAGATGGAGCTCGGGCTTTCCGCTGCGTTCAACCGGAGGCACCTTCTCGCGCGCGACAACGACGCGCAACTCGCCGCACGCATCCGTTCTTTTGAAACCGCGCACGGCATGCAGGCGGCCGCGCCGGAAGCGTTCGATCTCACCAAGGAATCGGACGCCATGCACCAGCTCTACGGCCTGCAGCGCGGCAGCACGAAAGGCTTTGCATGGCAGTGCCTCATCGCCCGCAGGCTTGCCGAGCGCGGGGTGCGTTTCATCGAACTCATCGATACGGGTGCGAGCGGGAACTGGGATGCGCACGGCAACATGGCCGAACACGCGCCGCTTGCAAAGAATGTGGATCAGCCCATTGCCGCGCTCATCACCGATCTCAAGCAGCGCGGGATGCTGGAGGACACGCTCGTGGTATGGGCCACGGAGTTTGGCCGCACGCCATTCAATACCGGCAAGGACGCGAAGGGCCGCGAGCACCATGCGCAGGCTTTTACATGCTGGATGGCCGGGGGCGGAGTGCGTGGTGGCATGAGCTACGGCGAGACGGATGAATACGCGAATTCCGTCGTCGCCGATGGCGTGCATTTCCACGATCTCCACGCGACCATCCTGCACACGCTCGGGCTTGATCATACCCGCCTCACCTACCGGCACGCGGGCCGCGATTACCGGCTCACCGACGTGCATGGAAAGGTCGTAGACGCGCTGCTCGCGTGAGGATTCCTCGACGTCCTGTGTGCCATGTCCCCATCGTCGGCGACGATGAATCGGTTGCCGTCCACCGCGGCTGCCGCGGAGGCGTCGCACACGCCGAAGAATACAGTCGGTTCCGTGCGAATTTGTGTGAGCGCGCAATCGCCGCCGAGCAGGCCAAGGATGCTCCACGACGACAGCACGCATTCGAGCGAGACTTTCACATCTTCAATTCTTCGACTTCTCCTTCGACTTCTGCTGGCCATCCTTGTTCGGATTTTCCTCCGGCGTGATGGTCCATATCACATTCGTCTGAGGGAAGGGAAATTGCCCGGACTCGGTCAGTAGATCTTTTGCGTATACGAACTCCGCATGGCCATCGGCAAAGTACAGCACGCCCTGCCCGTTGTAGCGGCCCACGAATGATTTGGCGCTGCCCTTGGGGCTGCCATCGTAGTCTTTTTTGGTCTGGAAGGGCAGTGTCCGGCTTTCGTTCAGCAAGCCCTGTTCTAGGAGAATCACTGTCTTTGCCTGCTGGGTGATCTGGCCCAGTTTGGTGCGCTCCTTTTTGCCGCTGGGGTCCGTGCGCTGCAGCTTCGTGTTGAATGCATAAGCGAACATCGGGTCGATGAATTTCTTTTTGTCCGGGTAGTTTCCACCCGGGAGAAAGAGGATGTTTTCATCGGTGTAAAACGCTTCCGCCGCGTTCGCGTAATCCCCGACACCCTTGCGGCCAATCAGCCTGGGGAGCGCATTGTACCATGCATCCTTGGCGGTTGCCTGGGTGGCGTTTTGCCATGTGTCATTACCCTCTGCATCTTCTTCGGGGAGCATGTCGGAGTTTTGGCTCGCATAGCTGGTGGTCGCCGCGCCGACGGTGCGTATCTTATCGAGCGCGACTGCCTTGTACGCCTTGCGCTGCTTTGCAGTATACACGGGGATTCCAATGGCCAGAAGCACCAGGACCACCGCACAGCCCACCAGGATTTCCGGGAGGGAGAACGCACGGGTCGATGAACGGGAAGCGGGACGAGGGAAGGAAAAAATGGGTTGCATGAGGTGGTGGGTGGAACGCGGACTAAAGTTTCGGCTTCTTTTTCTCAATTTCAATAATTTTGCCATCCGGGGAGATGTGCAGTTCATAACGTTGCCCGTCCTTTGCGGTAAATTTTGCCTCGTACAGTGGCGGGCCGCCGGACTTGGATTTCTTGTCCACGGCGACTTCCTCCAGCGTCGCTTGTGCGGAGTATTTGCTTGATTATTGTTTGGACCGGGGCAGGGCACTTTTCGAGTGGTATGGGATCATCTTTGCCCATGGACAGTTCGGGCATGAGGAGGATGATTAAGAGCAACGCGATGGCAAGTGATTGTCGTGGGAATTTCACATTTCTCCAATTGACGAGCTTTGCTCGTTTCGCAACTGGCGAAGGTCCTTTACGACCTTACATTTCGGCAAGGTTGCCAGTGCTCGAAAAGAGCCGGGCACGGCCATTGCAAGACAAGCCTGGAGGCACTGGTGGATTGCGTGGAGGAAGCGGACCGCCGGGTTACGATTTTCCGACACCGGCATCGGGATAGACGTCAGCGCGGGTCGCTCACGCGGCCCAGGAACAAACACGCGCCGCTGTCCCGGTGCTGGATGGCGAATAGAAAAGGACGGTCCACCTTCACCTCGATCGGCTTGGGCTTCTCTGCGGGCGCGGCGGAGCCAGCGGCCATGAGCACGGCGGTCGCGGCCGCGGCCTCGGTGCCTTTTTCGTCCACCGCGATGAAGGTCTTGTGGACGACCTCGGAGATAAACAGGTAGTCGTTCGGCTTGCGCAGCGCCATGCGGCTGAAATCCGCGCTGCCCTTCGGCGCATCAAAGGCCGTCTTCATTCCCAATCCCTGCAATTCGCTCCCGAGCGATACACTTGCCCCCTCGATTTTGAATTTCGGCAGGTGCAAAATCACGTCCTTCCGCGGCATTTTCGCGCACGCTGCGAGTGCATCGGCTGTCAGTTTTTTCTCCACCTCCGCGAGCCCGTCCACTGCGTCTGGCACAATCACGAGGAAATGCAGCTCGCCACCATAGTAAGGCACCGTCACGGCGGAGTAGCCTTCCTGCTTTGCGTAGCCAAAGTCGTCCTTGCTGAGCATTGTTGGCACATCCTTGGCCGCACCTCCCGCGATGTGAAAAGGCTTCGGCTTGGTGTTGCCTTCCTGGAATTTTTCCGCCCATGGAGCCTTGAGGTAAATCGCGTTCACCAGCACCAGTCGGGTCTCGGCGTTGATTTGGCCATCGGCGATCAAGTCCTTGATGCGCGTGCGCGTTTCTTTTTCCACCCAGCCATTGATGTGTTTCGTAGCCGCCGCCGATTTGGAAAAATCCATCGGCTCCAGTGGCGCGCGGTACGCGTTGGCGAGCAGGTTCAGAAACTGCACGTGGAACGCATACCCGCCCTGGCCAAAGAGCCGGTTTGCCTGCGTGATTACGATGGGTTCCGCTGAGCCACCGTATTCCTTCGCTTTCTTGGCGTTCTCAATCGTGCGGGTGGTCATGGCCGCGAGCGCCTTGCCCAGCGCGGGCAGTGCTTCGTGGATGCCGTCCGCCGCAGGGTAGTGCAGCACCTTCGCCATTTCCTCGCGCGTCTTGCCGTCCGCTCCCGCGTAGGTCATCGCCAGCGCGTATTGGATGGAGTATGGCGAAAGGCAGAGATTCCCATCCGCCTTGGCGGCAGCCAGGCGCTTGTGCAGATCGAGCCCGAGTTCGTTGATGGCGGTGGTGGCGGGATCTGCGGCGAATGCGGGCATGGCGAGAAGGATTGCGGCAAGGGCGGTTTTCACGGCTGCGCATGATGCGCGCAAATCCGCATTCGACAAGCGGCGGTTCACGTTCCTATTTCATACACCATGAAAACCCTTACCTTCCTCCTCGCGATGCTGGCCACCGCGCCACTGATTGCAGCCGACCCGGTACCGCCAGAGGGCATGGCATGGATCCCCACTGGCAAGTTCTCCATGGGTAGCAAGGATGGCGCGAGCGATGAGCAGCCTGTGCACGAGGTCAGCATCCGCGGTTTCTTCATGGACAAGACCGAGGTGACCAATGAGCAGTTTGAGAAGTTCGTGAAAGCGACCAGCTACGTCACCGTGGCCGAACGCGCGCTGAGCAAAAAAGACATCCCCGGCCTGCTTCCGGAGTTCGAAGGAAAGACGCTTTCGCTTTGTCACAAGCCGCCTGCGGGCGAGGTCGATTTGCGCGACTACCGCTCGTGGTGGCTGCCGGTGATCGGCGCAAACTGGCGGCACCCGGAGGGAGAGGGGAGCACCATCGTGGGTCGCGAGAAGCACCCCGTGGTGCATGTGTGCTGGGACGACGCGATGGCCTATTGCAAATGGGCCGACAAGCGCCTGCCCACCGAGGCCGAGTGGGAATACGCCGCGCGCGGTGGCGTCGAGCGCCAGCCATTTATGTGGGGCAAGGAATTCAACCCGGGCGGAAAACACATGGCCAATACATGGCAGGGAAAATTTCCATCCGTAAATACCGGCGAGGACGGCTACCAGAGCACTGCGCCCGTGGGAAGTTTTGCGCCAAATGGATATGGCCTGCAGGACATGGCGGGGAATGTGTGGGAGTGGTGCGCGGATTTTTACCTGCCGGACTACTACGCCCGCTCGCCCCGTGAAAATCCGCCCGGGCCGGATGTCAGCCACGACCCGGACGAACCCGGCATCGTCAAGCATGTGACGCGGGGCGGTTCGTGGATGTGCGTGGATTCCTACTGCAAGGGCTACCGCCCGTCGGCGCGGATGAAGACCTCGCCCGATACCGGGATGCAAAATCTCGGCTTTCGGTGCGTGAAAGACGTAGAGGCAAAGTAAACCATGGAACCCAGCCCGTCCGTCATTCGCAGGAATATCATCATCGCCCTTGTCCTAGTCCTGGGCATGGGCACGGGCGTGCTGGTGTGGGTGGTGCCGGAGGCTCTGCGCATCAAGCGCGAGCGCGAGCAGCGCCTCGCCGGCAATGTCGCGGGCAGCGACATGCTGCGTATCGCCGGGGGCAGCTTCAGCATGGGTGCCAATGATGGCGAGAGCGAGGAACAGCCGCTGCACGACGTGCGCGTGTCGGATTTCTGGATCGACCGCACGGAGGTGACGAATGCCGAGTTTGAGCGCTTTGCGCGCGCGACCCGCTATCTCACCACTGCCGAAAAGCCGCCACTCGCTGCCTCCTCCCTGCCAGCCGAGCAGCGCCTTGCGGGCTCCTGGTGTTTCCGTCCACAGACCGATGGCAAAGCAGGAGATCGCCGCACCTGGGCGCAATGGGTGCCCGGCGCAAATTGGCGCCAGCCCGACGGCCCCGGTACCACCACGACGGGTCTGGAGAAGCATCCCGTGGTGCATGTCAGCTTCGACGACGCGGTCGCATATTGTAAATGGGCGGGCAAACGTCTGCCCACCGAGGCCGAGTGGGAATTTGCCGCGCGTGGCGGAATCGTGCTGGGGGTATACCCCTGGGGCATGGAACCGCAGCCCGGCGGGCTCTGGATGGCCAATGGCTGGCAGGGTGAATTCCCCGGGAAAAATTCCAAGCTGGATGGAACAGACCTCCTCGCAAAGGTCGCCACCTTTCCGGCAAATGCCTACGGCCTCCACGACATGGCGGGCAACGTGGCCGAGTGGTGTGCCGACTGGTTTTCCGCAAGCTACTACGCGGAGCTGAAACCAAACCCCGATCGCGCCGCACACCGCAATCCCAAGGGGCCCGAGACAAGCCTGGACCCCGCCGAGCCCGGAGTCTGGAAACGCGTGGTGCGCGGCGGCTCCTTCCTCAGCCCAGACCGCAGCCTGCGCGCCGCCGCCCGTGGCCGGGAGGAGACCCAATTCACCGCGCAATGGCTGGGCTTTCGCGCAGTGAAGGATGGGAAGTGAGGCCACGATCACTAGTTACAGTCTGAGTAAATGGTCGCTGTGGAGGCTCAAAGCGGCTGCTTTTTAGAGCATTTCAATTTAAAGTGTAACCGGCTTTGCCGCGTAGCGGCAGCCACGGAACAAGCAATCAAGAGCCGCGCCGCGTAGCGGTGCCACTCAGCCTTCCCTGTCTCAAGAAATAGCCACCGATTCCAATGCGGCTACGGAAATAATTGAAACGCTCTAGAATCCTGACACAACCCAAGAACGAGTGCATTTTCCCCTCCCTTTATACTGTCCTTCTGAGGGAGCTTTAAGCGACTGATTCGAGCGGCGCGAGAAAGCCTGACGAAGTCAGCCCGCAGGGCGAGCGGAGCGAGGCAACGACCCCGCGGAACTTCATGGTGATCCCAATGCTTTTGAATTCGAACGGGATCTTTCAGTCGCTGGAAGCTCCTTCAGCAACTGTGTAAAAATCAGGCAAGGACAAAAGCGGGGTTTTTCAGTGCGGAGTGGAGGTAAGTAAGGAGTTTACGAGCGACAGCAGTGAGAGCGAC
>JAYUWZ010000978.1:0-5932 GCA_043753265.1 Verrucomicrobiaceae bacterium | reverse complement strand
GCATAGCCGCTGTGCCATTTTTGCTTCAGCGACTTACCAAGCCCCTCTTTTCTTTCACTCAAATCGCAGAATAGGCATTATTCAGCGTCTCCTTAAAGCAGCGGAAAGGCTCGGGATCACCGTTCTTTCGGGGCTCTCGCAGCGCCAGGCTTTCGCAGACGCTCCTGGTCAAGCCACTGTCGTTTGGGAAATGGGCAAGGGTGCCATCAGCGCCCAATACGAAATGGAAGATTTATTGAAGGAGATGACCCATGAATAAAAGACGCTCACTAGAAAACGCGCTTTCTCAGGAGGAAGAAGAATTTTTGTCCGGGAACAGTTCCGAAATTCCGAGCCCAGGCCAGACGGTTGAATTGAATGTTCCCTCAAAATCCGAAGTGAATTTCACGAAAGTAGAAACCGTCAGCCATGAGGCGATACCCCCACATGCAAATTCAGCAAATCCCAGTTCACAAGCTCAGGTCGATTCGTTCTCGTCCCTGAATACTCGGGTTCATCCGACGATCGGTCAGGCATTCATGCGAGCTTCTCTCGACCGAAGAATGAGGGGCATTGGGCCCTCTACGAAGCGGGCAATCGTCGAAGAAGCCCTGAGCACCTGGCTGAGGGACAAAGGCTACCTCCAGTAGAAGTGTGCTCGCAGGTTGCCTCACTATGCTGTCTTTGCCGTTCGGGCTCGCTGAGCGCAATCCTCTTCAACTTCACTCGTGAAACTTTCCGAAATTTGAGACCTCGGCCACGGTAGGGACGCGGGTTTCCCACCGCCCGCCGCCCAGAACTACACCTTTTTCCAATGATAGTGATTTCCCGTTTGAATATATCCAGGTAATAGCTCCTTCACGGCCTTTTCAACTCCTCCGCTTAAATCGTGTCTGCGCTCGCAGGCCGCTGCGATATTGTTTCCGCAAATAATACCTCCATGTGCCATTTTTGGTATGAGCAGCATTAAAGTTTCACGGATATATTCGCAAGTATTATCCGAATCGATATGGGCAAACTTGATAGAACCTTCATGTTCTTTTAAAAATAGCGAGCTATCACCCTGGAAAAACTTAATGTTTCCGTATCCGAGAGATCGAATATTCTTTTCAAACGCTCCCTTTATGCTTCTTTTCTTCGCCTCTTGCACTGTGATATGGGAAGCCCCCTCCTTCTCATTTCCGCGCCATGTATCAACTGCCATCATGGACTCAGGAAAACAAGCAGCTCCTATTGCCAAAGTAGCACGCCCTTCCCATGCTCCAATGTCGATAATCACACCCTGCGCTTCACGGTTCAGCTTTTCAAACGTATCAAGTAACCATTTTATTGATTTGGAAGAGTACCACCGTTCGTGGAATTCGACATCAGGAAGACTAGCACTATAACGCTGTAATTCGTTCGATACACATTTCGGCAGAAAAGAAACTTTCGAAAAACGCCAATCAATCGCACGCTCGAATATATCGCACCCCGCAGCCAAAGCGACTCGAACCCATGAAGCGCGATTGTAGCCAATCAATTCCTGATGTGAGTAGGATGCCAGTTTTTCCTTTATGTGCTCCTCCCCACCATAAAAGCTAAAGTGCCATCCACCATCTTTAATTACCTCAGCAACAACTTCGTAACGTATGCGCTGCCCGTCGGAATCGAGACGCTTCCAATAAGCTCCCGATACAGCCTTTGTCCCGTTCCAAAAGCCACATGTGAGATTCATGTAGTAGTAACTCATCACCTGCTCAAATGCTGTCACTCCGTGCGTTGGCTTGTGTCGAGAAAGAGCGTCTGCGCTGGGGATTTCATCGACATCGGAGACCAGCACCGTATCCGAATCCAATACGTCGGATAGGCCATTCTTCATCCAATTTCGGGATAATCGCTCTCGCGCCCATGAATCATGACACGCATTCATTGCATCAGCTGGTACCACTAAATGAACAATTTGTGATAAATATTCTGCAAATCGTTCCTTGTAAGCTTGAAAATACAATATTTTCGGTAAACCACTGATTGTGATACTTGATTCCACTATTACAAATTTATCGACAATTTCACTCAGTTCCCGGAATCGGATCTCCAAGAGTTCAAGTTCGTGGCAAAACAGGAAGCAATCGTAGATCATGAAGTCGAGGGGTGAAGTTCCGGCCTCCAATCTACCTTCAAAATCTCTTGAACATCAAGCCTCTACCGAGGTAAAGCGTCCGAACCCGCCATGGAAAGCCAACTCGCGCCCGATTTCAACCATCCCCCTGTGAAGTCTCCCATGGAAGGCAAGCTAGGCGTCTGTGTCACCTTCCATGGCAAACAACGTAAGAGCACAGGCTCCCTCAAAGCCGAAGACCAGGTGTTCATGCTCGAACAGTCAATTGAGCGGCTACTGAGGGTTGAGAGCTACCCTGTCATCATTTCAGGAATTCTCGCTAGCCCTTGCAACTTTGAACCCAGAGCAGCCAAGGACACAATGCTTCGTCTGTGGCGGAAACATCACTGGGTGACGACCACTGAGGATTTTCCACATCAACAAGGAGCCTTCCAGACAATCCTCAACGGCTTTGAGGCCGCTTACGCGATGGGCTTGGAATGGCTATTTGTAACCGCTGAAGACATTCTGTTTGAACATCCAAACCCTGTTCGCAAAACCTACGAGGCGGCAATCCAGCAAGCCGTGGATTACTACGGCAGACCTTGGCTGGATGATGTCGGGATTCTCGCAGTGAGCACTCAGGTCTTTTTATGTCGCATTCGCAGTCTTTTCGACCCTGAGCGGAACTGGTTCCCCTGGCAGCAGGAGTTTTTCCGAGGAGGATATCGAGGCATTGAGCACTACACGCTGCAGACTTTAAAGGCTCACAACGTGCCCTACCATCGCGACCCCAATTTCACCTACTTTCATACGCATGACATTGGGAAATTCCGTCGCTTTCTGAACGCATGAAAAGGATACTTTTACGGTTTCGCCATGGCTTGGGAGATGCGCTCCAATTCACCGCCGTGCTCAGGCATCTGAGGGAATATCGCCCGGACTCTTGTTTCGATGTTGCTGCACTTCCAGGAAAACACTCTGTATTCGAAGGCTTGGCGGAGCGCGTTTTTCTCCTCGGATCCGAACCTGGCGACTACGAGCAAATCGTAGACGTCGTATGGGCAGAGAACCGCGCGGACTATGAAAACATTCCCACCACCAAGACTAGCCGCAGCTTGAAGGTAGAATTTGGCATTGAGCCAAAATTGCGACTGATGAAGTATTGGCTTCGTATCCCGCTGGAGATTCTTGAATCAGCACGGCGCTACTTCCGGGAAATCGGTTGCGCTGAGGTAGATGGAAAATTTCGGGCCGTTGTCCTTCATTACGAAGGAAACACAGCACGCAATCGCAAGAACCTTGACCACTCCACCATTCGCGGAGTTTGCAAATCTTTGCTTGCGGGTGGCTATGTGCCCGTGATCCTTGATTGGGACCGCCGAAGCCCTCTTCCCGATGGAACCAGCATTTTCTGCCCGAATGCACAGCATTGGCTCTGGCAATCCAAAGGGACTGGCAACGCCGCTCAAATCGCAGCGCTTTTGGAGTTGTGCATGGCCTTCGTGGGAATTGACTCTGGCCCGCTTCATGTGGGTGCAGCCGTGTCCACACTGGGAATCGGGGTTTGGACTCAGCACCTTCCGATACAATATATCGAGCCGGCGGGGAATATTCGCCATCTCATACCCGCAAACTGGCGAAAGATGCGCCCATGCATCAATCCCACAATTGCGAATAATCAAGCTCGATGGTATTCTCTTGTGGAGTATGACTCATTGCAGGACGGGCGTGCGATTGTTGAACAACTCACGACCCACTGTGGGCTGAACCTAAGTTACGTCCCATGGCACGCCGCACTGAGATCCACAACCTTTGACGAGAGTTATTATTCGGAGCACCGTGAAGCCGGCTTGGATTATCTCGCCTACACCACCTGGCAAAAAGCCTACGCAAGCTGGCTCAGTAGAGTTTTTGGCTTCAAAGGCAGGCACTTGCTCGATGTTGGTTGCGCTTGTGGGAGCATCGCGCGCGGGTTTCTTGAATCGGGCATGGCTGTCCATGGCGTGGATATTAATGACTACACCATCCAACTGGGCCGCAAAAAATGGCCTGAACTCGCCTCAAACTTGCACGTCGCGGATGTAAAACGAATGCCCATGTTCGACGACGGGGCATTTGAGTTGCTGCACAGTTCTCAGGTCGCCGAGCACTGGCACCCGGGAGACGTCCCTGCGATTCTGGCGGAACTTTTGCGAATCACCCAACCGGACGGGTTATTCTTTTGTTCCCTGGATACGGAAGAACTTTACGCGCGCGAGCAACGCGATATCGCCAATGAAGACCCTACCCATTACTGCGTGAAGCCGATGGCTTTCTGGCATGACGCATTAAAAGCGAGCGGATGGGAGGTGGTAACCAGTGAATTCCAAACAGCCCTGTGGGAAACAACGGGCAGCTTCTTGCCCAAATATCGCTGGGACTACTTCGTCGCCAAGAAGCCTACAAGGGCGTAGCCGAGAGTACTTATAGAATGAGTAATCCGAAAAAATTGACCCTGAGAAATAGCCAATCCCCGGGCGATATTCTCATGCTCACCAGCGCGGTGCGGGATTTGCACCGTGCTCACCCGGGCAAGTTCAAAACGGCTATCCGAACTTCCGCGAGTGCCATTTGGGATAACAATCCATACGCCAATCACGAGCCGGATGCAGAAGTCGGTACGGAAACCATTAAATGCGAATATCCGCTTATCCATCAGAGCAATAGCGGGCCCTGGCACTTCATCCACGCCTTCCACCATTTTCTCGGCGGAAAGCTGGGCATTCGCATCGACCCCACCGATTTTCGCGGCGACATTCACTTATCTCCGCAAGAGCGCTCGTGGGTTTCGCAAGTGCAGGAAAAGACCATCACGGCGGTTCCGTTCTGGATTCTTGTGGCAGGCGGAAAGTTCGACTATACTGCCAAGTGGTGGGATCCGCGGCGAACGCAAGAGGTGGTCGATCATTTCGCGGGGCGTATCCTGTTTGTGCAAATCGGCGAAACGGGACACCATCATCCGGCCATTACTGGCACCTTGGATTTGCGGGGTAAAACAAACACCCGACAACTGATTCGCCTCATGCACCACGCTCAAGGGGTTGTTTGCCCAGTTACCTTTGCCATGCATCTGGCAGCGGCTGTTGAAACACGTAAGCGCTGCGAAGCCTACCCACGAAGTATGCCCAAGAATCGACCCTGCGTCGTAATTGCTGGCGGTCGTGAACCCTCACAGTGGGAGGCCTACCCCCATCATCAATACATCCACACCAATGGAGCGCTCCGCTGCTGCGACCATGGCGGTTGCTGGAAAAGCCGCGTCGTACCTCTGGGAGATGGCGATGCAAAGGACAGAAGCCTGTGTCTCGATGTGGTGGAACTTGAGACTGGAATCCGCCGCCCTGGTGCAGAATGGGCCAAGCTCAATGCGAAGCAGGAGAAATTCGGAAGCGCGCAGATTACTGATGGAGTAACAAAAGTGAAATACCTTCCTAGATGCTTGGATATGATCTCAGCCGCTGAAGTTATTAGACGAGTAGAAAGCTATTTTCAAGGTGGAGCAATAGATTATCTGTCATCCCAGCAATTGTCTGCATGCCGTGAACACCTCCTCGAACTGGCTTGACCGTGACCCTTTCCCGCAAATGCTCACTCATTCGCCGTGTCCTATTATACTCTATAAGCCAACATCTGTGGCAACTGCTGACACTTTCGCTGTGTTTTCACTCGTCTAGGTGTAATGGTTTTTTGGGAATTCATCTATTCATCTTCATCCCATCGCGTAGCTAAAGATGAAACTGACTCTTTTTACGCCTGCACATAAATTTGGGTTTCGCTATATTGATATTAGGGCAGGGCATATTTTCATCTAAGGAAACGCTGAATAATTCG
>JAYUWZ010000977.1:0-2747 GCA_043753265.1 Verrucomicrobiaceae bacterium | reverse complement strand
TAAAAGAAAGATTCTACTACCGTAATGATGAGTTGACAGGCTACGGTGACTTTTTTGATGTGAAAGGACGGTTGAATTACCGCAATCATTATTCGGATATCAGCATCTCTAAAACAGAGTATTTTGATACAACAGGGGTATTGTATGAAACTGCGGTATTGGACAAGGATAGCAGCGATATCGTAACCAAATATCCAAACTCTTCATCATTTTGCAGTTTTCATCCACGCGCATCACGAGCGTCGGGCCTTCCTTGATGCTCGTCACCGTGCCGTGGACGCCGCCAATCGTCACCACGCGGTCGCCTGGCTTGATGGATGCAATCTTCGCAGCCAGTTCCTTCTGCTTCTTCTGCTGGGGCCGAATCATCAGGACCCACATGATCACCAGAATCGCCGCAAAGGGGATGATGGAATCCAGGATGCTGGTTTGAGGTCCGGGCGCGGGCGCGGCAGGTGTTGCTTGCGCGAGAAAGTTCGACAGTTCGATGAGCATGGTCTTTTGAAAAAGGGCGCGCAGCCTATGCGCGGGGGTCATTTTGTCCATGGTTTTATACACCCCACCCCCAAGCCGCACGATCCACTGTTTCCCGGCTAACTCCTTTTGAAGCGTCACCCCGAGCGAGGAACGAGCCGAATCGAGGCGCTCAGCAACGGCCTCACTTCACTGGCTGCGCCATCTCAGCGCGAAACCACCCTCCGCCAGCGAAAACCACGCATGCTCTTCGTCTCCACCTCTCCACCTCTCCACATCTCCACATCTCCACATCTCCACATCTCACCTCTCACGTTATCATATCCCCATCCCCAGGTACCAAAAACCCAAACCCCTCCCGAATCAAAGCATCCACCACCGCCAGCACCGTCTCCGTACTAAAAGCCCGCTTCTCATGCATCAGCACAATCCCCCCCGGCCGCGCCTCCGCCAGCACCCGCTTCACCACCGGCCCTGGGTCCGCGCTCCATCCATCCATCCCCCCCGTGCTCCACGCGATCAACCTGCACCCATTTGCCTCCAGCGCCGGATGCAGCCATGGCGACTTATGCCCCACCGGCGCGCGAAACCACCGCGTCTCGCCGCCGTAAATCTTCAGCGCCTCCGCACACCGCGCCACCTCCCGTTCCAGTCCGCGCCGCCCCATGCACCACATCCACGCGCGCGGATGCGTTTGCGTGTGATTCGCCAGAGTGTGCCCGTTCACCATCACCGCGCGCACCGCATCCTCATTCCCCGCCATCCGCTCCCCCACAAAAAAGAAAGTCGCCCGCACCCCGCGCTGCTTTAGCGCCTCCGCCAGCCGCACCGTCCGCTCCCCATCCGGCCCATCATCGATCGTCAGCCACAGAAATTTCCCCTGCGCGCGAAATCCCCTCACCACCGGCCCCAGCCACGGACACCGCGGATGAAACACCGCCACAAACATCATCGCATGCGCAATAGCCGCCGCAGGAATGAACACCCAAAAAAGACTCCACCACCCCAGCGCCGCGCAGCCGAGGAACAAAACCGGCAACGCCACATTCGCCACAAGCAGCAGCCGTCGCACGATACGATGATGAACACGCCAAAACACCCCCCCACTACGCCACGCCCCCCATCTCCAAAAAAGCACGAATTATATGATTTCAACACGCAAAGGCTAAACGGATCATGCCCAACGTCGGTGGATGGCGCTCTCCGAGCGGCATGTGTGAGTACAGCCGAAGGCCATTTTAATTCAGGATAATGGTTCCACCAGCCATTGCCCCGCATTTACCCTGTTTTCACACTTTCCTGACAACCCGAATCCCAAACATCCTCATGCTGCGCTCATGAAGTTCCTGCTCCGCCTTCTGCTCAAACCCTCAGCCCTTGCTCTACTGCTATTTTCTCAAGTGTCCGCCCTGGCAATCGGCGCAGCCGGCGACACCGAATGGCCGGAAAACGCCAAGCTGGAGGTGCGTCTCAAGCTCAATGCCACTCTGGCGAAGGACGGTCAGCCCCAGATTGCGGGCGATTTGATAGTCACGAATCCCTCCGACGTCGCACTGAAGGTGCAAAACCCGGACAACCGACTGGTCCTCGCATTTCTGGTCTTCGACGCACTCGGCAACCCGGTCGCGCCCAAAGGCACCGCGAAAGTCGACCCAGGGTTCGAAACCTCCACCCTGGCCCCCCGCGCCAGCTTCACGCATCACTTCGAAAAGCTGGAATTCATCACAGGAAGTATCCTTCAGGAATATGCACTCCAGCCCGGGCAAAAATACAGGGTCATAGCCATCTACCGCGCAGCCGGCCCCAATGGCCCCGGCTTCACCAGCGGCGAAGTCACCCTCATCATCCCCAAGTAGAGCATCTACCAAAAGTGATTCCCGTTCTGAGCGTAAACCCGGAGGGTTTATAGAAACTAGCCGGGCGTATACGCCTCTGGCGTATTTCCTCGTTCGTTACCATTCCCACGCCCGGTATTCCAAGCAAACGCATGAACTCCGGAGGAGTTCGAGAAGCTCCCATCCGGAAATTACTTCTGGCAATCGCTATAAATGCGAAACGCGGCCTGCGTTGGAGCAGAACCAAAGCAGTCATCAACCGGTTCAGGTGATGTCTTGGTGAAAGCCTGCATTGGAGGGCCAAAGGCCCGCCCTATCCCAGCCTGGGGCAACGCCCCATGAGGTGAGCGAGAATTCTGGACCACCGAATAAGGAAACAAGACAGAATGAAACTCGTGACCAGAAAGCGATACACAGCAGAGTTCAAGGCCCAGGCGG
>JAYUWZ010000976.1:0-2747 GCA_043753265.1 Verrucomicrobiaceae bacterium | reverse complement strand
TGGGGCTCGGAGAGCGCCATCCACCGAGGAGTGCGCAGTGCCGTTCGCAATACTGGGGCACGGCCTACTGCGGCAGGGTCACTGAAATCCCGAATACCTTCCACTTCGCACCCTCCAGAACGAACTCGAGTTTGAACTCCATCCGCTTCGGCTTCGGTGGATTGGCCCCTGCGAAGACAAAGGTATCAAAGCGCCCTTTGAGCAACAGGATGCCATCGGTGCTCACGTTGGCGGGGTGGTCGAGAATCATCTTCGCTCCCTTGATGGATGAAAGGTCTACCTTCGCATCCATGAAAGGCTTGAACGCGCGATCCAATGCCCCAATCGTCAGCCGTTGATCCTTATTGCCCGAGTCCCCCCCAGGAAGCCGGCCCGAGTTTCTGTCGAAGATGGAGACAGACACTTCCGCTTCTTCTTTGCCCCGAAACTTCCACCGATCCGACACAAATTCAAAGAACTCCTTGAAGTCGGCACGCTTCACCGCTTCGTCAAATTTCAAGAGTGCCTCCTCCGCAAGCTTGGTAAGCTGGATATCCGTGGGAACCGCTGGTGCCACCGGTTCCGTGAAGGTCTTGATGCCGCTGAGAATCTGACCGTCGGCGGATCGTGCTGTGACGCTAAAGACGTCCTGGATGGAGCCATCCGGCGCGTCGGCTTTTGCCTCCAGCAGCCGCCACGATCCGCTCTCTTCGATCATGCTCACATTGAGCGCGAACGGCTGTGAATCCGGCACCTTGAATTCGCCTTTCACGATGAAGGCGTTGCCACGCTTGCTTTGCTCGCCCCAGGTCACCGCAGCACGATCGAGGCCGAGTTCCCGCACGCGTGCCTCGAAATATTTCTGGGAGCGCTCCACGCGGAATTTCTGGGCAGCCGACTCATAGGCCGCCTGGGGCTTACCGTTGGAGCACAGGGTGAAAAAGCGGTCGGCAGCCTCCTTTGGGCCCTCGCTATTGCCGCAGGCGGCAAGCAGGGAAAAGATGAACAGCGCGAGGAGTCGGAAAAATTGCACAGGCGTAACGGGAGATTTTAAGGTTCAGTTCCTTCCACGGAAGGCGGGCGGGGCTGGAGCAGACTACTTGCTCCATTCCAGCATGCGGCGGAGTGGCAGTTCCGCCCTTGCCCGAATGTCTTCGGGAATCTCTACGCGGGGCGCGAGGTCGCGCAAGCACGCATGGAGTTTTTCCAGAGTATTCATCTTCATGTAGCGGCAGTCGGCGCAGGCGCACTTGTCCGTGGGCCCGGGAATGAACTCCTTGCCCGGCACCTCGCGGCGCAACCGGTGGAGCATGCCGCTCTCCGTCACGATGATGAAGCTGCGCGACGGACTGCTCTTGCAGTACGTCACCATCTTCTCGGTGCTGCACACCTCGTCGGCCAGCAGGCGCACCGCCGTAGTGCACTCGGGGTGGGCCACCACGGGGGAAGCCGGGTAGTCGTTCTTTATACGCTCGATGGCGTTGCGGGTGAATTCCACGTGGACGTAGCAGTTGCCCTTCCATAGTTCCATGGGCCGGCCCGTCTGCTCAATGACCCACTGCCCAAGGTTTTGATCGGGGACGAAAAGGATATTGCGATCCGCCGGCACGCGCTGGACGATTTTCACCGCGTTGCCACTAGTGCAGATGACGTCGCACTGCGCCTTCACGCCAGCGGAGCAATTGATGTAGGCCACGACGTAGTAATTTTTGTCCGCGTGCTCGCGCAAGTATGCAGCAAGCTTCTCCGGCGGACACGAGTCGCTGAGTGAGCACCCGGCGTTTTCGTCGGGAAGTACCACGATCTTGTTGGGATTCACGATCTTCGCCGTCTCGGCCATGAAGTGCACTCCGCAAAAAGCGATGACGTCCGCATCAGTATCGGCGGCCTTGTAGCCGAGCCCGAGGGAGTCGCCCACGTAATCGGCCAGTTCTTGAATTTCCCGCACCTGGTAGTTGTGGGCGAGGATCACCGCATTCCGCTCGCGCTTGAGCTGCTGAATTTCGGCAATGAGATCGAGTCCCGCTATGGTCATGACTCACTGTAGAAGCCTGCCCGGTGCGTTGCAAGGGCGGGCACACCCGGACTGTAGCAAGGATTGGCTATTGATGAAATGCCGCGCCATACTGAATGCTCCGCTGCTCGCCATGCCAATTCCCGCTCCCATTTCAGAAGCCGACGCCGCACAATTTGCCGTGGAGACCATCCGTCACGCGAAGTTTCCCATGCTCGCAACGGTCGATGAGGCCGGGCAGCCACGGGTACGCCCGGTGTCGCCCGTGCGCGTGGATGGATTCACCATCTACGTGGCCAACCTGCGGCGCTATGGAAAGACGCGGGAGCTTTCTGCGAATCCGCGCTGCGAGCTGTGCTACCTCGACGACAAACACGACCAGGTGCGCATCACCGGGGAGGCGGAGGTGGTGCAGGACGCAGAAACACTGCACGCGATATGGGAGAGCAATCCGCTGCTCAGAAAGTACCTCGGCACGCCCGACAATCCCGAACTGATCATCTACCGTATCCAACCCAAGCGAGTACGCTTCATGCGGGAGTGGGCGCTGGATTATATAGAAGTGGCAGTGGGATAGGACTGGCGTGAGAAGTCGAGAGGTGGAGAAGTGAGAAGAGGTGCGAAATTCTAAAGTCTTTTCACTTCTCCACGTCTCTACTTCTCACGTCTCACACTGAGGTGCAACGGAATTTTGGACCGGTTTGTTGTTTAGTTAGATGAGAGGATGAGGGATTCGAAGTGGCTGGGGGATTTG
>JAYUWZ010000975.1:0-5935 GCA_043753265.1 Verrucomicrobiaceae bacterium | reverse complement strand
GTAAGCCGTCGTCGGCGGGCGCGCGATGACGACTTCGTTTTCGAGATGCCGCTGGAGATCGAGCGCGAGGCCGTTGGCCGTGTCGTATCGGCGCTTGCGATCTTTCTCCAGGCACTTCATCACGATCCAGTCGAGATCGCCGCGCAGTGAGCCGGAGAGTTTCGCGGGCTCGGTGTGGCGGCGTTTCGCCATCGTGGTGAGTTCGTTGCCATCCAGCGTCTTGAGGCGCTGCGAAGGCCGCGGCGGATCGACTTCTCGGATCAGGCGGCGGATTTCATCCATGCCCGCCCGGGCCATCGTCACCGTGTCGATCGGTGTGCGGCCGGTGAGCAGTTCGTAGAGCAGCACGCCGAGGGCATAGATGTCGCTGCGCGTGTCCACATCGAGCGAAGTCATCTCCGCCTGCTCGGGGCTCATGTAGAGCGGCGTGCCGATCATCTGCTCGAACTGCGTGAAGAGTGTTTTGTCCGTGAGCCGCGCCTGCGTGGCCTTCGCCACCCCGAAGTCGATCACCTTGGGGACGGGTGTGCCATCGTGCAGCGTCACGAGGATGTTGGAAGGTTTCAGATCGCGATGGATGACGCCTTTCTGGTGTGCGTGATGCACGGCGTTGCACACCGCCATGCAAAGCCGCAGGCGGTCCTCGGTGGAGAGATTGGCCTGATCGCAGTAGTCGGTGATGCGGATGCCGCGCACGAGTTCCATCACGAAAAACGGCCTGCCGTACTGTGTCGCCCCGGCATCGAAGACTTGGGCGATGTTCGGGTGATCCATCAGCGCAAGTGCCTGCCTTTCCTGCTCGAATCGCGCGATTACCTCCCGGGTATCCATGCCGAGTTTCAGAATCTTCAGCGCCACGCGGCGGCGCACGGGTTGCTCCTGCTCTGCCATCCACACCGTGCCAAAGCCGCCTTCGCCGATTTGCTGCAGCAGCTTGTAGGAGCCGATGCGGTCGCCGCTTTCCTCGGGTCTGTGGCGCGCGAGTTCGCGTTCGATCTCGGGGGTGAGCGACGCGGCCTCCGGCATAAAGTCAGGGGACTGCTCGTGGGCAGCGAGCAGGGCAAGGATTTGGTCGCGCACGGAAAAATTGAGGCCGCATTTCCTGTCGAGGAATGAAGCGCGTTCTTCACGGGGGAGTGCGAGCGCCTCGTGAAAAAGCGATTCGACGTCGGGCACTGGGTCTTGGGAATCGTCGGGAGTGGAAGGGCCGGGTGGCAGCGGCATGGTAGTGATGGTTTCTGATCCATGCGCAAAATCGAGCATGGAAGGATCATCGATTTTTCGAACTCTTTGCCAGTTGAGTTCGGTGGGCGTGCAAGCGAGGCTGGTTTGCATGACTGACTGGCAGCAGCGATACGAGACACAGGACACGCCTTGGGAAAAAGGAGCGGCT
This sequence comes from Verrucomicrobiaceae bacterium, assembly GCA_043753265.1. Classification (GTDB taxonomy): domain Bacteria; phylum Verrucomicrobiota; class Verrucomicrobiia; order Chthoniobacterales; family Chthoniobacteraceae; genus SXWH01. The sequence continues at coordinate 4,542 of JAYUWZ010000975.1, read as the reverse complement.
CATCCGGGCCTGCTTGAATTTTTGAGGAAGAGCCCGCTGCGCGGGGATGTGCTCGTGCCGGGGTGCGGGTATGGTCACGATGTGCGGGCCATCGCCTCCACGGCGGATCTGGTGGTGGGGCTGGATATCGCGCCTGGCGCCGTCGCTGCGGCAGACGCCGTACCCTGTGTGGGTGGCGAGCGCTATATGCAGGGCGATCTCTTTGCCATGCCTGCGCGCATGCGGGGGGCTTTCGACTGGGTGTTCGAGCATACCTGCTTTTGCGCCATCCCGACGGCCCGGCGCGCGGATTACGTGGAGGCGGTCGCGGGAGCGCTCAAGCCCGGCGGCCACTTGCTCGCCATCTTCTATCTCGATCCCGGCCTGGACCCCGGGGAGGAGGGCCCGCCCTTTGGGGTCACTACTTCCGAGCTCGATGCGTTCTTTGGCGAGCGCTTCCAGACTCTTGGAGAATGGCATCCGTCGGCCACCTTTCCTGGTCGCGAAGGCCGGGAACTTTGCCGGATTCTTGCCCTTCGCGGGGAGTAGTTTGCGCCATACAATCTCCCCAAATTTCCGCTCGCCTCCGGGCTGGGATTGGTGGAGCGTCGCCGGGCTATGAAAAAATTGCTACACTTCTCCCTGCTCCTCCTGATGGCAGTTGGCGTGCGCGCCGACCTCGTGATTGAGCAGAAAATGGAATCCCAGCTCATGAACGGGAGCATGATCATGAAGATCAAGGGCGACCAGGCACGCATGGATATGCCCAGCCCCGTGGGCGGTAAAATCTCCGTGATTATGGACATGAAGTCCGGCGAGATGGCGACGCTCATGCACGAGCAGAAGATGGCCATGAAGATGAACCTGGGTGACGCCAAGAAGGCCGCCGAAGACCAGCAAAAGGCCTCGGGCATCGACCTGACCAAGATTGAAAAACCCAAGGCCACCGGCGTTTCCGAGAAGGTGGGCGACTGGAATTGCGAAGTGTATGAGGGGAATTTTGGAGGCATGGCCGCCAAGATGTGGGTGGCGAAGGATTTCCCAAACTACAAGACCATCATGGAACAGATGAACCGCATCAACAGTGCGGCGTCAGCCGGCATGGGCTTTGACCCGAGCAAGTTTGACCTTGGCGGCATGACGGTGAAGACCGAGATGAGCACCCCTGTGGGCAAGATGACCACGACGCTCGTAAAGGCCACGGAAGAAGCCGTCGCGGACACGGAATTCAAAGTTCCCGCCGGCTACAATGAGATGAAGATGCCCGGCAAATAAATGCCAGAGCGCCCCAAACAGCGCACGATTTCCAGCAAGGCCGGGCCAAAAGCCCGGCCTTTGCTTATCCTCGCGTCCACCTCGCCGCGCAGGCGCAGCCTGCTTGCGGAGCATGGTTATGTCTTCGAGGGCGTGGCACCACCGGGCGTGGATGAAATCGCCCCGGCGCATCTCTCCCCGGGTGAAACGGTGCTCGCGAATGCCCGGGCCAAGGCGCGCTCCGTAGCAAAGCTGCGGCCGGAGGCACTCGTGCTGGGCGTGGACACGGAGGTCTTCTTTGAGGGGCGCGTGCTGGGAAAGCCAGCGGACATGCCGGGAGCGTTTGAAATGCTCTCGCGGCTCAATGGCAGGACGCACGAAGTATACTCCGGCGTGTGGCTGGCCGGGCCGCAAGGGGAGCGCGGTTTTGTGGAAGTCACGCGTGTGCATTTCCACCGCAGGAGTGACGAGGAACTGCGGCGGTATCTTGCGAGAATCGGCCCGCTGGACAAGGCGGGCGCGTACGCCGCGCAGGATGATGACGGGGAGATGATCGAACGGGTGGAGGGCAGCTATTCCAATGTGATCGGTCTGCCGATGGAGACGCTGAATGCCGTCCTCAAAGGCCTGAAATGAGCGGCCTTGGCGGATGAATTGGGTCGGAAAACAATTCCGTCTGGGCGCAATGTCCAGACTCGTCAGGCGGACAAGTTTCCCTGCAAAGTGTGGGGAATGCTGCTTCAACCCCGGCTGTCTCTCATCGCCAGCGCCGCGCTTCTGCTCGGTTGCGACGTGCTTGGGCAGACCCAGCAGAACGTGCCGCCGCCGCTGCCGGAGAAGCCGCTCACACCCAACGAGGAAACCCCTTTGATTGCCAATGACATCCAGCTCATCCCTGTGATGCCCGATCTGCAGGGCCCGCCAACTCGCGAGCGATTGAAAAAGGCAGCAGATGCCATGGAGCCGGTTCTCCCGCCGCTCGATCCCGCGGCCATTCCCGCTCCCGTCGCGAAGATTCACGTGAAGCGGTTCAAATTCAAAGGCAACCATGTCTTCACCGATGCGACGCTGGCAAAGACCATTGCGAAGTATGCGGGCCGTGAGATCACAGCGGACGAACTCGAAGCGGCGCGGGTCGCGCTGACGAAGCTTTATGTGGATGATGGCTACATCGCCTCGGGAGCCGTGCTGCCGGACCAGGATCCCGCGAATGGCGAAATCCTTTTCGAGATCGTGGAGGGCGAGTTGTCCGAAGTGGATCTGAGCGGGAACCGCTGGTACCGTTCGTGGTGGCTGCGGCATGTGATGCGGCGCGCGGCGGGCAGCCCGGTGAATTTCAACAACCTGAAAACGGGCCTGCAATTGCTCCGGCAGAATGAGGGCATCTCGCAAATCAACGCGGAATTGAAGCCCGGCGCAAAGCCCGGCGAGAGTATCCTGCACGTGGTGGTGAAGGACGAGCATCCGTTCCGGCTCGGACTGGAAATCAACAACCACCGGCCACCCAGCGTTTCGGAAGGGGTCGCGGAGATTGTCTTTTCGGACCTCAACCTCACCGGCCACGGGGACATCCTCGATCTGCGCTGGGGTGTGGCTCGGTGGAATACCGAGGGGGACGTGCAATCGCCCGGGTTCGATGAAATCCGTGGCAGCTATGAATTTCCCGTGTCGCCCTGGGGCACCACGTTGCGCGTGCATGCGGGGCGCGGGCAGAGCAACATCATCGACGAATCGTTCGCCGCGCTGGGCATCACCAGCTACACGGAGGACTTCGGGCTCACGCTGCGCCAACCGCTCGTGGAGACGCTGCGCGACACCGTGTCGCTCTCGCTCGGCGTCGAGCGCCGCCACAGTGAGACGTATCTGCTGGGCCGTCCGTTTTCGCTTTCGCTCGGCGCGATTGATGGCGAGTCGGATGTATTCGCATTGCGCGCCACGGTGGAGTGGGTGAACCGCAGCCAGTTGCACGTGTTTGCGCTGCGCTCCACGTTCTCCTGGGGCCTGCATGAATTTGGCGCGACGGAGGAAGCCGGAGCAAGCGGCGGTGTTACCTCCGGAGCTGCGGGCGGCGCTGCGGCGATCGATGTGCCGGACGGCAAATTTTTCTCGTGGCTCGGCCAGGCGCAGTATGTGCGCCGCATTTTCGACACGCCTGCGATGAAGAAGAAGCCCGAGACAGCGGCTTGGAATTCGCTGCGAGAGTCGCTGCTGGTGGTGCGAGCCAATGCGCAATTTTCGGATGAACCGTTGCTGGCGTTGGAGCAGTTTGCGCTGGGCGGCTCGCAATCGGTGCGCGGCTACCGGGAGAACCAGTTGCTCCGCGACAATGGGTTTTTTGCGTCCGTCGAATGGCGCATCCCTGTGTGGATGCGGGCGGACAAGACTCCGATCCTCACCGTGGCGCCTTTCATTGATTTTGGGACGACTTGGAACACGGTTTCCGAGAATGCCGAGGATCTGAACGATACTATCGGCAGCGCGGGGCTGGGGCTGATTCTGAATGCGAACAAGAACGTGCAGGCGTCCATATACTGGGGATGTCCCTTTACGGACCCGGGGAACAAGCGGGAGGCGTTGCAGGATTACGGGGTTCACTTCTCGCTTTCAATCAAAGCGTTTTAGGACGGGGGCGAGCTGCTTGCGAATGGAAGCGCCAGAGTGGCTGGACGCGCGGAATCGAACCACGAAGGGCGCGAAGGATACGAAACCATACAAGGGGAAGAGTGGCTTGGGGGCTTGCGTCGATGGGTGCGATAGGAGCGCGGTCTGTGTGCGGAGCACCAGCCGCAGCAATGTGGACAAAACAGGTTGGTTTGAAAAGAGCACGGGCACTGGTCCTCCATTGCGAAAAGCTTTGGGTATCACGAACATTGCTGCGGCTGGTGCTCCGCACACAGACCGCGCTCCTTCGCTCTTTTCGATGCCTTGTCTCATTGTCCCCCTCCCCCCTCGTTGTTGTCGGCTACTTGGTTACTGACCCCCGACTCGTGCGGTGGGTGTGATGTCGATCCCGGCTTGGGAAAGGAGGCCAGTGCGCAGGGCTTGGAGGTCTTTATCTTGCGGGTTTGCGGCGATTTGGTCGGAGATGGTTGCGAGGGTGTCGCACCAGATGCCAGCTTCTGCGTAAATGCCGGGCAGTTCCCATGAAGCGGCGGTCTTGAGCTTCTCTTTCAAGGCCGGCTCGGGTTCCACGCGTTTGATTCTGCCATTGGAACGAAGGTCATTCGAGGGGTTGGCCGGGTCGGGTCGGAAGAGAACCACCCACTCGTACTCCACGCCGGTTTTGAGCGTGATATCGAAATCGGCGAG
>JAYUWZ010000974.1:0-2748 GCA_043753265.1 Verrucomicrobiaceae bacterium | reverse complement strand
GCTCGCCTGATCGTGCGTAAAGATGCGCTCGAGTGGCGGCAGTGGCTTGGGCTGGAATGCCGTGCCGAGCTTCACGTGCCAGCGTACGTAGAGATTCTCGGGATCATAGAGTCCGCGCACCTCCACGGTCTCCTTGCCGGAAGAAAACTGCACCGGCTCCACGGATTCCCATCCGGTGAGGGAGCCGTCGAGCACCGCGCCGCCGAGCGCGGGAGCGAAGCGCGCCACGCGTGCCTTGCCCGCGCCACCGCGCATGCTCAGTGCCATTTCGGGGGGCGTGGCGATTTGTGCGGCGCTGATGCTCACCGTCTTTTGCACAGTCGTCAGCGGCTTCACGGGGTTCTGCTTCAGCGACCATCCACTCATCTCGTACACGAGCGGCGTGTATTTGCCCGAGGCATAGTAAATCGTGTCTTTGTTCGCGTACATCGTGCCTGCGAAAAACTCTCCCGGCTGCGCATACATGCCCACGTTCGGCTGCTCGCTCGGCGGGAAAATGGTGTCCACAAATAGGCCGTCCTCCGTGTAGAGGAAAAGGCCGCTGCGCGTCTGATCCACCACGGTGAGCAGGCCGTTCATCGGCTTGAAAAGACGCATAGCCCCGAGGATTTCCCCACGCTGGCCGTGGCTGCCGCCGAGGATGCTGCGGCCCACGCGCCACTTGATTTGGTAGCCGCCCTTGCCGTCTGGAATGTAGCGGGAAATCTTGTGCTGTCCGCCGCGGTTGGCGTCGAAGCCGTGTCCTCGGGCCTGCACGTAAAAACCATCGGCCATCGAGCCGTCCACCTGCATCCAGTCGCTCACAAATTTGTCGGCGACCTCATTGCCGCCGTAGAGCGCGCTGGCTGTGCCCTCGGCGCGGGCGGTGAGAATGGGATCGGTGAGCACCTTTTTCCATTGCTTGAAAATCGGGTTTGCGTGCGTGTCGAATCCTTCGGGCGCGAGGCGCATGATGTCGCGTCCGCCCTGCGTTGGAGCGATGTACGAGAGGTCTGTAAGCCAGCGCTGGCCGTGGTAGGTCATGGCACCCGTGGGCACCGTCGTGGGCCGTAGCTCGGCGTCGTCCACCGTGCCGTTGCCATCGGCATCGTTCCACAGAAAGGCGTCCTTGCCCTTGAGCACTACTCCCGCCGAGCGCAGCCAGCGATCGCCGGCGAGGCGGAAAATCATGAGCGTTTGCTCGCTTGCGAGATAGAGGTTGCCGTTGGTTCGGACGGCGACCGGCTTGTCGAGGCCCTTGCGCTGGCCTGCGGGGACATCGGGCCACACGGCATCCACGGTCCACTTGCGGGTGGCGTAGTCCACGCGGTAGCGCGTGAGCCAGTCGCGCTGGCCGGGAACGTAGAGCAGCGTGGCATCGGCGGGGTCCACTGCGTAGCCGTTGTTGCACTTGGTCTGGTAGGTGGGGAACTCGCGGACCAACTTCCACTCGTCGATGCTCCATTCGCTGACACGATTAGGCCCGGCGAGTTCCACAATGATGAGGCGTTCCTTGCCCGCCGCATCTTTCCACACGGCGAGCTTGCCGGGGTTCATGAGCGTCTCGCGGTCGTAGGTGCCCGGCTTTTGCACGGCCAGCTTTCCCAGCGAGCGCACGAGCTTCCCCTTGGCGTCGAGCTGGTGGACTTTATTGGCGTCGGTATCGCTCAGGAAATAGCGGCCCGTGGTGTCGATTTCCAAATCGAACGGGGTGACCTCTTTTGGGACCACGAAGGTGCGCTGCCATGCGCCATCGGGCAGCCCCGCCTTCAATGCGACGCTGCTCACGGCAAAGCCAGCTCCCTCGGCGTGCAGTGCGTGGAGGCGTCCGCCTTGCACCACGAGCGCGCGCGGGCGGGCAAGAGGAACGGTGGCGAGAATGGTGCCGTCGTCGCCGTTGTGAACGGTGATTTTGTCGACAAACTCATCGGTGCTTTCCGAGTACGATTTATGGGAGGATTTCGGCTCCGGTTTTTCCAGGATTTTTCCCCGCTGCGCCACGTAGACGAATGCCTTGCCGGCATCGCGCGTCGTGGCCATCGCCGTCACCCAGCCTTCGGGCAGGTAGCTGTTGCGGCGGTTGGCGTCCGGGCTTTTGCCGAAAGACTTTTGGTCCGCGCGATAGACGTATTTTGGCCCGCCATCGACGCTGAAGGCCCACACCATCTCGCCATCCGTCGCCACGCTCGTGCCACCGCCTGCGCCGCCTGAGCGGAATGCGCGGAGGAACTGCTCGTAGTTCACCGGCTTGTTCAGGTCGAACATGGGGCAGTTGGTGCCGTTCTCGAGGTACTCGTAGTAGAACACCGCGACGCCATTGGGACCTACCGCTACATCACGCAGCGGGGCATTCACCGGGTCGCCGCCAAATGGCACCGGCTTGTCCCACTGCTCCGGCGTGGGCAGCCAGTCCGAAACGCCGCCCGCAAATTTTGGCACGATGGCATGCCACTCGCCATCCACCTGCCATTTCTGGGCGGGCATGTAGATGCCCTTTACCGCATAGTCGCCGGGAGGCACAGGCATGAAGTTTTCGTCGAGCCCGTCCCAGGGTTCGGTGAACTTGCCTTTGTTCTCGGCGGTCACCTCCCGGGGCGCACCTGCTACAAAGGTGCTAACGATCCAGTCCGGGTTTTTGGCATCCACGATGGCCAGGGTGACCAGGTAGTTCTTGGGGCCGTCGGCGGGGAGTTGGTAGGAAACCGGGACGCCCGCGGGGTTGGCGGCAGGGCATTCAGGGGTAATCGCGAGAAGGGCGATGGCAGTGGC
>JAYUWZ010000973.1:0-2754 GCA_043753265.1 Verrucomicrobiaceae bacterium | reverse complement strand
CTTTGACGATGGCCTCGAAGTCACCGAGCCGGCGGAGGCGCGTGGTGGGGGCTACGCTGGCGGTGTCGGAGATCGTGTCACTAATGCGTGCCATCAGGTATGCAAGCGCAATAGGTTCCCGCAGCGTCTTTGGCATGAGCCGGATGCTGATGTAAAAACTGCGGGATACCGACTTGAGCAGACCGCGTGTGATGTCGGGCTGGCTCATCGTGCTTGCTTGAATTGGATCATCTTTTCATTGGAATTTCCGATTGATGCCTCAGCCAGCCATGCAGCTTTCGCGCCGATGGGGCCTAACTTCGCAGCCGCGCGCCATTTTTCGAGAAGCCGCAGCCCAGTGGCATCGAGTGCCACCGGGTCGCGACTGGCATAAATCGCGGAGTGGGCGTAGGAATGATAGGGATTTGCCGCAGGCCCGCCCGCATAGGTCACCGCGAGGGTATCCAGGAAGTGCAGCACGCACTTCCCGCCGAGCCGCGCGTCCGAGTAGACATCCGGTATGAGGGTGGCACCTCCTGTGGGGCCGGTGAAGCGCCGCCAGTTATCGAGGTTCCCAATCACCGCGCTGTGAAGCGTTCCCGCGATGCCGCTGCCGGGATCGTCGCTAAGGGCGGCGACATTGATGAATTTGGTCACTTCCTTGGTGAGAATCAGGGGGAGATGGCTTTTGGGGCTGAAAGGGTCCGCAGCGCGGTCACGTGCAATTCCGGCGAAGCCTGCGTCGCCCCAAATGAGCTTTCCCAGCACAGGGGATAGGATTGCTGCGTCGCGATCCCAGCCCTTTGGGGGATCGATGGCGGCGACCTCGCAACCGAGGGCCTCCTGTGTGAATCCTGCCGCGCGCATCTGCGAGGAGTCCCTGTCCCAGACGATGATCTTCTTTACCCCCGCAGAGCGGAGTCCAGCGATGACAGCGAGGACGACTCCCTTGCGGCTGGAAAAGAGCGGCCCGCCTCCGCATGTGACCTTGATGCCAAAATGATCCCCTGGCCCCGCAAGGGTGCGCCAGGCCTCGGTGGTGTCGGCCTTTTCGGCAATCGTCCGCACCAGCGCGTCCACCATGGTCCTGGTCACCACCGGGTTTTCCTGAAGCTCGGTGATGGCCGCCGCGTTTTGGGTGTAGGCGACGATGGATGGACCGGCCGGTTTGGGCGTGCGTGCGACCGCTGCCTCGGGGGGCGGCGGGTTCAGTTGCGGCTCAGCCAGCGCGCAGGCGGCAAGGAGCGCGTTGGCCGTAATGGAGCGAAGCACGCGCGGGCCATAGCTCAGAAACCTGAGGGTGTCAACCGGGTGACACCTAGCCGCTTCTGTCGTGTTCTGTGGATGCATGGCTAAAACGAACCAATCCAGCCGCGTAGTACTGCGAGTAGTTTCGCGAATTTACTGAGACGGTAGCGCCGGTCGAATACCTGCCACCGGCCTTTTTTCATTTTCACGAGGAGCTTGTGATACACGTTCCGCATGATCTCGCTCGCCGCCAGTGCCCGGCGATCCGGACGGGGCACTACTGCGGCTCGGTAAAAGCTCTCCGCGCGATTGGCGGTGAAATCCATCAGCCCGAGAAATCCATCGGTGATTCTCCCTTTCGCGATGTCCTCCCGCGTCAATCCAAACTCCTGCATATCCAGATGGGGAAGATAGATGCGCCCCTCGTTAGCGAAGTCCTGGCCAACATCGCGCAGGATATTGGTCAGTTGCAATGCAATCCCGAGATTCAGCGCGTAATCCCGGGAGGCCGGGTCGCGCGCGCCAAAGATGACGATGCTCACGAGCCCCACGACGCTCGCCACGCGATGGCAGTAAAGGCGCAAGTCCGCCCAGCTATCGTAGAAGGCACCATCGAGATCCATCTCCACACCGGCGATGATTTCGTGGAAGTGCTCCACTGGCAGTGAATACTTCGCGATCAGTGCGCGCACCACCGGGCCTACTGCGGGTTCGCCGGAAAAAGGGGCCACGACTGCGCGACGCCAGCCATCCAGGCCCGTCTTCTTCTCCTCTCGGGACAGGGTGCCATCGGCGATGTCGTCCACGACTCTACAAAACGCATAAAAATCGCTGATGTCCGAACGCCGCTCCTTGGGGAGAACGATGAATGCCAGCGCCAGGTTGGAGCGGCTCGCTTGGGTGATTGCCTCGGCTTCTGTCATGCTTAAAAATTCAAGGCTCCACCTCGCACACGACCTGGCCGTCCGCAATTTCGAGCCGGCGTTCGCCGTCCACAGGGGTGAGAGAGGTGGGGGCGGTGAGCAGTACGGCCACGCCCATTTCATTTGCCGCCGCGTGGAGCAGCATCCGGAAACCAGGCAGTTCGGAGGGGCAGAGCAACTCGTCGAGATTCTCGACAAACAATGCCCCCGGGTTGTTTGCCAGTGCGCGCGCCAGCGCGACGCGATGCTGGAGATGCGGCGGCAACTCGCGAATGTCTCCCGCGTCGCCGAGGCCCACAAAATTCAGCAGCGCCTCGGTGCGTTCCTTGGCCTCCGCAGGTGTTAGTTGCGATATCTTGAAAATGGGCATGGCGACATTCTCCGCCGCATTGAACGCGGAAAGAAGGAAGGGTGCCGGGAAAAGGTAGCCACAGCGGCGGCTGCGCAGCTCCACGCGCGCATCGTCGGTGAGCTGTGCCGTGGGCTGGCCGTTGATCAGGACCTCGCCGGAATCGGGCACCTCGAGCAGACCGAGCAGGCGGAGGATGAGATTTTTGCCGCATCCACTGTCGCCGGTGAGCGCCACGATTTCCCCTGCGGCGAC
>JAYUWZ010000972.1:0-12445 GCA_043753265.1 Verrucomicrobiaceae bacterium | reverse complement strand
GCCTGCGGAACTCAAGTTTGCAGACGCCATCAAGGGCGTGGATGTGGTGCGTTTCGGCTACTACGAAGACGAGACCACCTACAGCATCGAGGTCAACGAGGACGGCAGCGTAAAGAAGCGGAACTTTGTAAAGTGGCACGTGCCGGCCGCGCATTTCCTCGAAGCATGGGGCGACGGCAGGGCAGGGGACAAGAGCCACCTCTCGCAGCAGCCGATGATCCTTCCGTTGTTTGGCGGATGGTCGGAAATCCAACTCATAAATCTGCTCCTCACGGGCAAGAAGAGTGATGGTTTGGATCTCGTTCAAGAGACTTTCAAGGTGAAAAACGGCGGTATCACGCCGGAGTCGTGGGCGAAATTCCTGCACGATGGTTTTATCGTTCCGGCAGGGGTGACGGCACGGGTCAACCCCGCGTTCGATGCCGCTGCCGCATCAACACTCGCCAAGAGCTTCACCGCTCCCGCCGCTGGCGTGGAAATCGTTTTCGTTCCGTGTGCGAAGGTGGATGACGGCCGCTACAGCAACAACGCCTGGGCGCAGGAACTGCCTGACCCCATCACCAAGCTCACGTGGGACAACGCAGCGCTGATCAGCCCTTCGATGGCCGAGAAGCTGGGATTTGGCAATCAGGGCCAGGGACCGATGGATACATGGCGCGGCGCGACCGGGCACTGGATTTCCATTGAAGTCCAGGTAGCCGGCAAGCCTGCCACGCTGGAGATTCCCGTTTACGTAGCCGCAGGGCATGCAGACGACAGCATCAGCATCGCGCTGGGATATGGCCGTTCGCACGAAGGCCGTGTCGGGGGTCGCGAGGGCAACTATATGTCGAGCGGCGGTCTCCTCGCGGAGAAGACCCCGGTGGGTTTCAATGCGTATGTGCTCCGCACGACGGCTGGTGCCTACATCACCAGCGGCGTGGCCAAAAAGATTGACCGTAAACGCTACGTCCTCGCTGCAACGCAAGAGCACGGCGCGCTCGAAGGCCGCGGTGCCGATCTCGTTCGCGAGGCCACGGTGGCGACTCACGCGAAGAATCCCGGCTTTGCCCGCGACTATGACTGGCTGCACGATCGCCACGCGATGGATTCCCACGCGGAGAAGCGCGACGCCAAGAATTACCCGCTGCCGAACTCGTTTTACTCGCACCCCGAGCTTCACGACAAGAATCACCAGTGGGCGATGGTCATCGACCTCAACACATGCACCGGATGCTCCGCATGCATGGTGGCCTGCCAGGCCGAGAACAACATCCCCGTGGTAGGCAAGGAGCAGGTGCAGGAAGGCCGCGAACTCCACTGGATCCGTATGGACCGGTATTTCGTGACCGCCATGAATGACCGCGAGGAAAAAGAAGGCGGTGCGCGCAAGCCCGACGTCAACGAGCCCCGCATGGTCATGCAGCCCATGCCCTGCCAGCAGTGCGAAAATGCACCCTGCGAAACGGTTTGCCCGGTGAATGCCACCGTCCACAGCGAGGACGGCATCAACGTGATGGCCTACAACCGCTGCATCGGCACCCGCTACTGCGCGAACAACTGTCCTTTCAAAGTCCGCCGCTTCAACTTTTTCGACTTCAACGAACGCCAGAAGGACAAGTATTTCGTTCCCAACCTCTGGAACGAAAAAGGCATGGCGAAGACGCTGGAGCTTTCCAAAAACCCGAACGTCACCGTCCGTATGCGCGGCGTCATGGAGAAGTGCACGTTCTGCGTGCAGCGCGTCCAGGAGGCCAAAATCACCGCAAAGGTGAAGGCCAGGGACGATTCAAACGTCCAAGTGCCCACGGATTCCTTTACCACCGCCTGTGCCCAGGTTTGCGAGGCTGGAGCCATCACCTTTGGCAACAAGGCCGACAAGAACAGCGCCGTCGCCAAAATCTGGGAGGAAAGCGGCCGCAACTACCGCCTCCTCGACTACGTCGGCGTGAACGCCCGCGTGAGCTACCTCGCCCGCGTGCTCAATCCCAACCCTGCGATGCCTGACCAACCGAAGGACTACACGGAATTTCCGAAGAAAGGGGGACACTAGTAATGGCTGATACCACTGCTCCTACTCCATCCGCGCCTGAAGCGCACGATGAACTGGCTGTTGTCCTGCACTGCCCGCCGGAACTGGCGAAAATCCCGCTCGTCAACCACGAGCGTTCCTTCAACTGGGTCACCGAAAAAGTCTCGGTCATCTGCGAAGAGCGCACCCCGAAATGGTGGTGGATTTGCTTCCTCATCTTCACGCCCATCGCGCTGCTCGTTCCCATCCTCCTCAGCTACCAGGTCGCCAACGGAGTCGGTGTCTGGGGTGAAAACCAGCCGTTTGGCTGGGCCTGGGACATCACGAACTTCGTGTTCTGGATCGGCATCGGCCACGCCGGAACGCTCATCTCCGCGATCTTGTTCCTCACGCGGCAAAAGTGGCGCACGTCCATCAACCGTGCTGCCGAGGCCATGACCCTTTTTGCGGTGATGTGCGCGGCCCTTTATCCGGGCTTCCACGTCGGTCGTTTCTGGAAGGCTTGGTACCTGTTCCCGATTCCGAACTGGAATGGCATCTGGCAGAACTACCGTTCGCCGCTGCTGTGGGACGTGTTCGCGGTTTCGACCTACTTCACCGTCTCCGTTCTGTTCTGGTATGTCGGCCTGATTCCTGACCTTGCCACCCTGCGCGACCGCGCAAAGAGCAAGATCAAGCAGTGGGGATACGGCATCGCCGCCCTCGGCTGGCGCGGTGGCAACCGCCACTGGCAGCACTACGAGATGGCCTACCTCATCCTCGCGGGTCTCTCCACGCCGCTGGTGCTTTCGGTGCACTCCATCGTGTCCTTCGACTTCGCCACATCGGTCATCCCCGGCTGGCACACCACCATCTTCCCGCCCTACTTCGTAGCAGGCGCCATCTTCGGCGGCTTCGCGATGGTGCTCACCCTTATGCTCCCGGCGCGGCTGCTTTACCCGCAGCTCGACGACATGGTTACCCGCAACCACGTGGATAAGATGGCCAAAATCATCCTGCTCACCGGCAGCATCGTGGGCTACGCCTACCTGATGGAGCTGTTTGTGGCGATGATCTACTCGGGCAACTTCTACGAGTATAACGCGTTCTACAACCGCGCCACGGGCTGGTATTGGTGGCACTACGCGGCCATGATGTTCTGCAACGTGATTTCGCCGCAGATCTTCTGGTTCAAGAAGATGCGCAACAACTACGTCGTGGTGTTCATCGTCTGCCAGTTTGTGAACGCCGGCATGTGGTATGAGCGCTTCGTGATTATCGGCACCACGCTGTCGCAGGATTACCTGCCGTCCTCGTGGGGCCATTACACCCCGAGCTGGGTGGAGGCCTTCACCTTCATTGGCACGTTCGGAATGTTCATCTCGCTCTTCCTGCTCTTCATGCGGTTCCTGCCCATGATTTGTATGTTCGAGGTGAAAGCGGTCACGCCGCAGGCGGATCCTCATTACCATCCGCCGGGTGGCCATGACCCGCACGACCCGACGAAACCTGCCCACGGAACCGACACACCCACGCTGGCCCAACCCACAGGAGGAGCCCACTAGCCATGGCCGAATACAAACGTCTCTTTGCCCTCGGTGCTGAATTCGACAGCCCGGCGGACATCTACAATGCCGCGGAAAAAATTCGCGACAACGGTTACACCGTGTGGGATTGCCACTCGCCCTTCCCCATCCACGGGATGGATAAGGCCATGGGCATGAAAAAGTCATGGCTCAGCGCATTCGTATTCGTCTGCGGTGTCATTGGCTTCCTTACCGGACTGGGGCTCGTGACCATCACCAGCTTCGGCATCTACCCGACCAACGTGAACGGCAAACCGAATGACTGGATTAACGGATTCTCCGCGCTCCAGTTCTTCTTCCCGGTCATGTATGAATTGACCATCCTGCTCGCCGCCTTCGGTGCGGTATTCGGAATGATCATCATCAACGGCCTGCCACGCCTGAACCACCCCATCTTCAACTGGAACCGCTTCGCCAAGGTGAGTGACGACAAGTTCTTCATCATCATCGAATCCCGCGATCCTCACTTCTCGGAAACCAAAACCAAGGAACTGCTGGAAGAGGTGGGTGGCAAACACATCACTCCCGTTTACGACTTGGAGGAATAGCCATGCTGAAACTTTCATTCGGAGCTTTAATAATCGGAGGAGTCCTCGCAATCGGCTTCGCGGGATTCCGCGGCCAGAAAGGCGAACTCACCCACATCGAGTGGTTCGACGACATGGCCCACCAGCCCAAGGATCAGCCACAGCACCGCTCGGACTTCTTTACAGATGGCCGCTCGGCGCGCAAGCCCGTCACGGGCACTGTGCCCATCGGGTTCAACCTTGAAGGGCGCTACCTCCAAACGGGTGGGGACAACCTCAGCAATGGCCAGGGTGGATTCACCAATGATCCGGGCTACCCAAGCACGGGCCGCTTTGGAGACGTGTTTGGCGACGGCATCCCAGAGACCCTGACCAAACACCCCGAGAAGCTGCTGGCCCGTGGGCAGGAGCGCTACAATATCAACTGCGCCATCTGCCACGGACAGAGTGGCAAGGGCAACGGTCCGGTCAAAGCCTTTGGCATGATGACCATTGCGGACATCACCGCCGAAAACTTCCGCAAACAGCCCGATGGCCAAGTTTATAATACCATCACTCACGGAAAGAACACCATGGGCGCCTACGGCCCGGTTATTACGGTCGAGGATCGCTGGGCAATCGTCGCCTACGTGCGCGTGCTGCAAAAGATCGCCGACGGCTCGCTAACGCCGCCGCCGCCCGCGCCAGCTGCTCCTGCAGCGGCGGCAACTCCTCAACCCGCTGAAGCTAACAAGTAAATGAGCCATCACGCACACGTCCCTAAAGCGGAACGCTTCGACAAGACCAAGGCCTCGGGCATCTCGACCATCTTTAAAGGTGCCATCGGTGTCGGCCTCGTTGGCACGATCCTCATTCCAATCATTGGAAACGGCGAGCTTTTCGCAAAGTCCTGGCTCTTCGGGTTCATGTATTTCTTCACCGTGCTGGTGGGCTGTTTCTTCTGGAACTGCCTGCACCATGCCACGGATTCCGAATGGAGTGTGGTCATCCGCCGCCAGATCGAGAATCTGTCCGCGCTTCTCCGCTACATCGCTGTGGCCTTCATCCCGCTGGCCTGCGTCATCATCTTTGGTTCCAAGCTGCTTTACGAGTGGCTCAGCAATGATCCGCATGATTCTCTGATGGCTGGCGAGAAGAGCCACTATCTGAACGTCACGTTCTTCTGGATCCGGGTGGTTGCGTTCTTCGGGTTGCTTTACTGGCTCAGCACGGCCCTTCGCGCACGGAGCATGGCTCAGGACAAGGACGGTGCCGCAAAGCACACACTGTCCATGCGCAAGCTGTCCATCGCGGGTATCCCCACCATGGCGCTCTGCCTCACCTTTGCCGGTATCGACTGGCTCCAGGCGCTGAACCATCACTGGTATTCCACGATGTGGGGTGTGTATCTCTTTGCCGGTGCCGCCGGTGCGAGCATGGCGCTCATCATCCTTTGCTCGAAGTGGCTGCAAAGCATGGGATACCTGAAACCCGTGAACGAGGAGCACTACCACCTCATGGGCAAGTTCCTTTTGGCCTTCACGGTGTTCTGGGCCTACATCGGGTTCTCCCAATACATGCTCATCACCTACGCGAACATTGAGGAAGAGACCATCTACTTCCGGCTCCGCAATACCGGGAGCTGGCACTGGTTCTCCACATTCCTCGTGTTTGGCCGTTTCTTCGGAATGTTCATTCCGCTCCTCTTCCAAGGCGTGAAAAAGTCGGGCAAGATTGTATTCTGCGCCGCTTGGATCCTCTTCATGCAGGGTGTGGATATGTTCATCATTGTGATGCCCGAATACAGCCACGCCCACACCGGCGTGACCTTCGGCAGCCTCATCGCTCCCATTTTCCCGTGGCTCGCCATTGGCGGCTTCCTCGGTCTCATGTATCTCAGGCACCTCAGCCAGGGCGTGACTTTCCCCACGAAAGATCCCCGTCTTGCCGACTCGATCAAAGCTTCCAACTAACCCATGCGACACAGCGTTACTACTCCAGGAGGTTTCTTCATTGGTCTCGGCGGAATCGCCGCCAGCCTCGTCGTTGCGTATGCGGTTTTCTATTCGGTGAGCAAACCGTCGGGGAATTCCGAACTCCGCCCGCAGCAAATCGCACTCGGCCTGCATCCCAAGCCTGATGCCTCGGAAGAAGAAGAAAAGAAGGTGGAGACCGACACCAAGGCACTACTCGCCCAAGCGGCTGCCAAATATAACCAAGGCAAAACGCCCAACATAAACGTGCTGGACGACCTGCGCGGAGTGCTGCGATTCCGTGAGTCGCAAAAATCACTCGATGAGTCGCACAAGCTCCTGGTGGCGGATTCCAACGTAAAGGATGCCAGCGGCAAAGCGCTGCCGATGCTCACCGCTTCGATGCAGGCGTTTGCAAAAGAACTCAAGGATCGCACGCCGAAGAAGACCGAGGTGAAGGTGGATATCAATCCTCCGGCCGAAATCGTTCTTTCGGAGCTGACACTTCCCAATCTTCAGGGTGGTGGTGCCAGCACTGTGACCTTCCCGGCAATCCAGCCTCCGGCACCGGCCGTTCCTGCGGCAGCACCAGCGACCCCAGCTCCTGCGACCCCAGCTCCTGCAAAACCCGCCGCCGCAGTCGAGCCAGCACCTGCAACCACTGTAGCCGTTTCGGCAGCCATCCAGCCGAATCGCCCTCCTCTTCTTCTTAACGGGACCGAACCGACGAAATGACGACCCAAACCCAACACACGCTGCTTTCCACGTCGCTTGCCGCGGGCGCGCCTGCCACGGCGGCTGTGCCTGCGACCACTCCTGCACCCGAGGCAAAGCAGGTTTCCTCGCGCGACATCGAGAATGTGGAGCGCTCGCTGATCGACAGCGCAGCGCGCGGGCCAGTGCTCACGTTTTTCACCACCGGCGTCTTCTGGCTGCTTGTGTCGTGCGTCCTTGGATATCTCGCTTCCAAGAAGCTCCACGATCCCGGTGCCATCCTCGGTCCCGAGTGGCTCTACAAGCTGCTTGGAGTCCATGGCATCATGTCTTGGTTCTTTGATCACCTCACGTACGGCCGCGTTTGGCCCGCCTATAATACGGCGCTGATCTACGGCTGGTGCTCGCTGGCCGGCATGGGTGTTGCGACGTGGCTCATTGGCCGTCTCACCCGCGTGGCCATCAAGTCGCCGGGCATCATGACATGGGGCGCGTGGTTCTGGAACGCTGGCGTTGCGGTCGGTGTGGTGACCCTGCTCACCGGCACCTACAACAGCGGCCTCGAGTATTTCGAACTGCATCCCGCCGCCAAGGCCTGCATGCTCATCGGGTTCCTGCTCATCGGTGTGTGGGGTCTCATCCTGTTCCGCTACAAGCGCAGCGTGGTGCCCTACATCTCGGTGTCCTACCTCGTTGCCGCGTTCTTCCTTTTCCCATGGTTCTTTGGTGCCACCACCTTCCTGAGCGCCTCCACGGCGGTCACTGGTGTGACGAAGAACATCGTGAATGCCTGGTATCAGGGCGGACTGTTCAATCTTTGGTTTGGCAGCATCGGCCTCGCCGCCGCCTACTATTTTATTCCCAAGGTCATCAACAAACCCATCTACAGCGACAGCTTGGCGAAGATTGGTTTCTGGTCCTGGATTTTTCTCTCGGGCCTCACGGCTATGACCCGCCTCAGCGGCGGTCCCGTCCCGGCCTATCTGGTGACCATCAGCGTCGCCGCGAGCATCCTGCTCATCATCCCGATTGCGACGGTCACCACCAACCTGACCCGCACCATTCGGAGCCATGTCGGCATGGCTGCATGGTCACCGACCATCCGCTTCGTCTACGTGGGGACCATCTTCTTTGCCATCTCGGTCGGCATCGCGATTCTTGCGTCGCTCCGCTCGGTGAATGCCTGGACGAATTTCACCCAGTTCAACTATGGCCAGGTGCACGCCATGCTCATCGGGTTCTTCAGCCTCGTGATGTTTGGTGCCATCTACTACATCACCCCGCGCCTTGTGGGCTGCGAGTGGCTGTCACGCACGTTTATCAAGCTGCACTTCCTTGGAACGGCCTACGGCGGCGCGACCATCATCGGCCTGTTCCTGCTCGGTGGCGTCTTCACCGGCTTCACCATGAATGAGGCTACGACGATAAGCGACGACCCAAGTAAAGTCGCTGAGTACTCGTTTTTCAACGTGCCGACCATGACGAATGCCTTCCAGATGGTGAAAACCTATATCGGCTACGTGCTCTTCGGCATAGCCCAGTTCATCTTTGCAATTCACTTCCTCTTCATGCGCCTGCGCATTGGCCAGCCCGCCGGTGAGCCGACGCTCCTCATGAACCCGGAGGAGGCCCACTGACATGGAAAAACCAAGTTCACTGTTTACCGGAGTATTTTGTGCATTCCTGCTCTCCGCGGGAGCCATGGTCATGCTTCCGCATAGCCAGCTCAGCGGTCTTCAGCCGGTCACCGGCGACTGGGACGGCACCACGCCGACGCCCACGACTGTCTATCCCGTGCAAATGGAGGGCGGTCTTGGCCAGCGCCTCGGCCAGCGCGTTTACATGGATAACGGCTGTTTCTACTGCCACAGCCAGCAGGTGCGCGACAAACAGTATGGCCCTGATATGGCACGCGGGTGGGGACCCCGGCGCACTGTTGCCCGCGACTACATTTTTGAGGAAGTCCCGCTGCTCGGCAGCATGCGCATCGGCCCCGATTTCGCCAACTACGGCTGGTTCCGGAAAGTTCCTGACGCGAATGGTGTCGAAACCAAAGTAGGCATGTGGCGCAATGAGCCCGAAAACGATACCAAGAAGCCTGTCGCGCGCAATGCCGCCTGGATTTACAAGCATCTCTACAATCCGGTCGCGATTTGGAATGTTTCCGTATGCCCGCCGATGCCCCACCTGTTTGACCTCGCAGATATGGGCGCGACCCCATCGCCGAATGCAGTGGCCGTCATTGGCAACAAACAATTGGTGCCCAATGCAGACGCACGCAATCTCGCGTCGTATCTTTTGTCGCTGAACCGCACACCCGAATTGAAAGAGTCGCCAATCGTCATCAAGCCCAAGGAGGCCAAGAAATGAGCCAGCCACACGAAGGACAGGATAGAGTCGATTACCGCGAGACGGACGACGTCACGGAAGTTCACGCCTCAGTGCTGCGTGAGCACGCCGAACCCAAGGCGGATACACTGCCGATTCCAACGTGGCTCGGCGTGATTTGCGCCGGTGCCATGGCATGGGCCGCTGGTTATGTGGGCATGTTCCACGGCGGCTTCAGCGGAAACATTTACAACGAACACAAAAGCAGCCCTTCGGATTTTGATACCGAGACCGCGGGCGATAGTGGTCCCGCTGCTGAGCCCACACTGCTGGAAATCGGCGCGAAGACCTACGCTTCCTGCAACGCATGCCACATGGGCAATGGTGCGGGTAGTGCCGCAGTGCCGCCGCTCGCTGGATCTGAGTGGGTGGACGGAACGGAATTCGGCCAGAAGCGCCTGATTGCGCTCCTGCTCAAGGGAGCAGGCGGAGCCTTCCAGGTGAAGGGGCAAACCTACAACGGTGCCATGCCTCCGTGGGAAACACTGAACGACAAGCAGATCGCTGGCGTCATTACCTACATCCGCCAGTCCTGGGGAAACAAGGGGACCGAGGAGACCACGCCTGAGATGGTGAAAGCCGTCCGCAAGGAATTCAAGACCCGTACTTCCGCCTGGACGATGGCTGACCTGAAGGCCATACCCACAGATTCCAAGATTGAAGGAGCAGCGGCTCCCACTCCAGGAGCAGCAAAGCCAGCGGAAGGAGGCAAACCTGCTGAGCCCGCCAAGGCTGGCGAACCCGCGAAAGCGGCACCTGCAACCGGTGCCAATGCACCTGCCGCGGATCCTGCCGCCGCGAGCTTCGACCTCGCCGCCTCCATCAAAGCCGGAAGCCCCCTTTACATGGCCACGTGCATGGCCTGCCACCAGCCCACTGGCAATGGTCTGCCCGGCGTGTTCCCGCCTCTCGCCAAGACGGATTACGTGAATGGCGATTCGCGCCGCCTCGTGGCGATTGTCCTCAAGGGCATCGCTGGAGCAATGAAGGTAAACGGTGTCACGTATGCGACAGGCATGCCCCAGCCCGACCTTTCCTTCGCCCAGCTCAAGGACGACAAAAATGTGGCTGACGTGCTCAACTACGTGCGCAACAGCTTCGGCAATAAGAACGACGCGCCCATCACGCCGGACTTCGTTTCCAAGGTTCGCAAGGAATTTGCGGATCGCACCACGCCCTGGACCGAGGCCGACCTTCTCAACTTTCCACCTGCTAAATAACACCACATGATACGTATTGCTCTGATTCTCGCTGCACTCACCACCGCCTCTTTCGCACAGGAAGACATCAAGGCGTCGGCTGACCGTGGCAAGGTGATGTATATGCAGACCTGCCTGGCCTGCCATCAGATGAACGGCTTGGGACTTCCCGGCGCATTTCCTCCTCTCGCAAAGACGGAGTATGTGACCGCTGACAACCGCCGCCTCGTGGCCATCGTGCTCAAGGGCATCATCGGTGCCATGACGGTCGACGGCAAAGTCTACGCGACCGGAATGCCCCAGCCCGACACCACATTCCCGCAGTTGAAAGACGACAAAAATATCGCCGACGTGCTGAACTACGTCCGCACCAGCTTTGGCAATGAAGCCAAGGACGCCATCACCCCCGAGTTTGTGGCCGAGGTGCGCAAGGAGTTCGCCGAACGCAAAACTCAGTGGACCGAAGCCGAACTGAAAGCTTTCCCTGCAAAGAAGTAATTATTGCCACGCCATCGAGATGGCGTGAATTGAATAGAAGATAACGAAGAAAACTATGGCCAACGCTGCAGACCACGCGCACGACGACGCTCACGGCCACGACGCCCATCACGCTCACGAACACCACGAGCCCGGATTCTGGCGCAAGTGGGTGTTCTCCACCGATCATAAGATGATCGGTATTCAATATGCCGTAACGGGCCTCGCATTCCTCTTCTTCGGGTTTCTGATGATGATGGTGATGCGCTGGAGCATCGCCTACGGAGCGGAGCCGCTGCCCAACTGGGCCGGCAGCATCCTGCACAGTTTCTTCGGAGACGATGTATTCAAGTGGACGACCAGCGCCAAGGACAGTGCGCAAGCTGGCTACGCGCTTACCCAGCAGGGTTACAATGTCTTCGGTGCCATGCATGGCACCATAATGGTGTTCTTCGGCATCGTGCCGATCGCTTTCGCGGGTTTTGGAAATTTCGTGATGCCGCTCCAAATCGGTGCCATCGACATGACCTTCCCCCGGATCAATATGGCGAGCTTCTGGAGCTTCTTCATTAGCTGTGTCTTTATGATGGCCAGCTTCCTCGTCCCGGGAAGCGCCGCAAAATCCGGCTGGACCAACTATCCACCGCTTGCGGGTGTGGCAGACATGCCGGGAAGCCTCTCGGCGAGCGGGGATCTGCTAGGGCTATGGACGAATGGTGGCACGCTGTGGTTGCTGGGCATGGTGTTCAACATCACCTCCTCGCTTCTGGGTTCGGTGAATTTCATCACGACCATTGTGCAACTCCGCGCACCCGGCATGACCTGGGGCCGCCTGCCCTTCTTCTGCTGGGCGCAGTTCATCACCGCCTACCTCCTCCTGCTGGCCTTCCCGCCGCTCGAGTCCGCAGCCGTCATGAACCTGTTTGACCGGGTGTTTGGCTCGTCTTTCTTCATGCCCACCGGCCTGAACGTCACGCTGCTCCACGACGCCGCGGGAATGACTCCTGCCTATTCTGGAGGCGGCTCACCGATTCTCTGGCAGCATCTCTTCTGGTTCCTTGCGCATCCGGAGGTGTATGTTCTTATCTTACCAGGCATAGGAATGGTCGCGGAAATTATAGCGTGTAACACGCGAAAACCGCTCTGGGGCTACAAGGCCATGGTGGGGGCCATCTTCGTTCTCGCCTTCCTCTCGTTCATCGTGTGGGCGCACCACATGTATATGACGGGCATGGGTCCAAAGGTCAGCGCCTTCTTCCAGACGACGACCATATTAATCTCGGTGCCGTCGGTCATTCTCTTAACCGCCCTGCTCCTGTCGCTGTGGGGAGGGTCCATCCGGTTCAATACGCCGATGCTCTTTGCCTGCGCCTTCCTGCCGATGTTTGGCATAGGCGGTCTCACGGGCATCCCGCTGGCCTTCAATGCGGTCGACCTCTACATGCACGACACCTATTACGTAATCGGACACTTCCATTACGTCGTCGCGCCGGGCACCATCTTCGCCATCTTCGCAGGCGTCTACCACTGGTATCCCAAGGCTTCTGGACGCATGATGCACGAAGGCCTCGGCAAGCTGCACTTCTGGGGCTCGCTGATATCGATCAACGTC
>JAYUWZ010000971.1:0-5948 GCA_043753265.1 Verrucomicrobiaceae bacterium | reverse complement strand
ACATTGGCCACGGGTGCCGCAACGCTGTGCGACCATGACCAGGTGCCGTCGCCGTTTTTGATGATCGAGCCGACGGATGCCGTGAGGGTGACAAAATCCCCTTCTAGGTCGCTCCAGGTGCCGGTGTTGGTGAACGTCATGTTCACGTCGCCGTCTACGTGGGGGAGGTCGACTGTGACCACAGGCGCGTCGTTGATGGAGTTGACCGTGATGGTCACGGTCTGCTCCGGAGAGACGCCGCCGAACGCATCGGTGACGCGATACTTGAAGATCCCCGAACCGTAGTAGTTCGCTGTTGGGGTGAAGGTAACTTGATTGCCGGGAGTGAGCGCGGAGAGTGTGCCTGCTGCGGGGAGCGGGCCTTCCGTCACCTCGAAGGTGAGCGCATCGCCGTCCGGGTCATTCGCGGTAAGCGTGAGGGTGAGCGGCACGTCCTCGTTGGTGCTGGCCGAGACGAGGGTCGGGACGGGGACTGTGTTGCCGGTGTTGAACACGACAACCAATCCCTCGGTGAGTCCTGCCGCATTGGAGGCGACGGCGCGGTAGTGATACGTGCTGCGCGCGGTGAGTCCCGTGACGTTTGCCGAAACGGTCTGTCCCACAGGGCCATCATTGGGCGTGAGGACCAGCGGTGCCGTATCCGTATAAGGGCCGGACTCTCCGGGGCCGTACTCAATATACGCGGTGGTCGGCGATCCATTGGGGGTGATGCTCGCATTCAAGCTCGCCGTGGTGCCGCTGACATTCGTCGGCGGACGCGTGACAACCACGGGAGGATTGATGGGGGTGAAGCTGCGGATGACCGAGCCGTTGTTGCCGCTGGCGAAGGCCTTGTCCAAGCCGACCGCACGCACGGAGTACCAATCGTTGATGGTGGGCGAGGTTTCGACCGACCAGCCGATGCCGTCCTCGGTTTGAACAATCACGCCGTTGTCGCCGACCGCCCAGGCGTTCGTTCCGTCCCACGCGGAAACCGAGTTGAGTGCCTGCGTCGTGCTGGAAACTTGGGGTGTCCAGGTGGTGCCGCCATTGGTGGTAACGAGAATCAATCCAGATGCGCCTACTGCCCAAAGCTTGGTGGCGCTCACTGCAGTGATGCCATTCAGGTTGGTTGCGGTGCCGGAGGTCTGGGGCGCCCATGCGCTGCCATTCCATTTGAGAATCGTGCCGCCATTGCCGACCGCCCATACGTTCGAGGCATCGACCGCCACCACCGCATTCAGATGATTGGAAGTGCCAGAAGTCTGGGGCGACCAGAGGGTGCCGCCATTGGTGGTGTTGAGGATGACGCCGGTTTCGCCGACCGCCCACGCGATGTTCGAGTCTGCCGCTGCGACACCTTGAAGTTGCGTCGTGGTGCCGGAGTTCTGAGTCGCCCAGCTTGCCCCGCCATTGCTGGTGTGGATGATGGTTCCGTTGAACCCAGCCGCCCAGAGCGTGTTGATGCCTGCGTGTGCCACGGCGTAGTAGTTGCGCGTGTTGGGGGTGGTCTGGGGAGTCCAGATGTTGCCGCCATTCGTCGTGATGCGCGCCGCGCCGCTGAAGCCGACGGTCCAGAGATTCTGCTCGCTGGAGGAGACGATTCCGTGGAGGGGCTGCGAGGTGCCGGTGATCTGGCCAAAGTAGGTTGCGCCCCCGTCATTGGTAAGGCGGTAAGTGCCAAAGAAGCCCGACGAGAGGGAGGTCAGGTCATCCACTGCGGCAACGCTCAACAACCCGCGGACGGTGCCGGAGACGGTTGTGACCCATGTGGTGCCACCATTGATGGTCTTGAGAATGGTGCCACCGTCACCGACTGCCCAAGCGACGCTGGCGCTTGCGGCTGAAATCGAGGACAGGTTGTTCACCGTGCCAGAGGTTTGCGGGGTCCAGGTGGTGCCGCCATCAACAGTCTTGAGGATGGTGCCGGTTGTGCCAACGGCCCACGCGATGTTTGCGTCCACTGCCGTCACACCAGAAAGCACCACCGAGGTGCCGGACGTTTGCGGAGTCCAGGTCGTGCCATTGATGGTTTTCAGAATCGTGCCGTTGTTGCCCACGGCCCATGCGGTATTCGCATCCACAGCCACCACGGAGTTGAGGGGCTGGGCGGTGCCGGAGGTCTGGCTATTCCAGTTTGCGCCGCCATTCACGGTTTTCCGAATCACGCCTGCGTTGCCAACCGCCCATGCGGTCGTCGCATCGACGGCGGCGATGCCGTTCAACAGGGAGCCGACTCCGGAGGGTTGCGGCACCCAGGAGGAGCCGCTATCCGTGGTCTTGAGAATCAAGCCACCCTGGCCCGCCACCCATACGATGGAGGAGTTGACGCTGGCCACGCTGGTGAGGTTACTCGAAGTGCCAGAAGGCTGGCTGGCCCAGGTTGCGCCGCCATCGAGACTGCGGCGAATGTAGCCGGAGCCGCCGACGCTCCACGCAACGGTGGGGCTGTCTTTGGCGAAGACTACGCCGTTTTGCACAGCGCCGGTGTCGACGAGCTGCCATTGGGCGAATGAAGCGGTGGTGCTACATAGTAATAGTACGCAGTACCACAGGATGGATCTTAAATGTACGAGCGAGGATGGTTTCACGAGTGTTAGGATATTTGGGTGGTTTCTATTCCGCGTGGGGACGCAGGGTTTCAGGCAACAATATTCGAGCGCAGGGGTGAAAATCCGCGCCACGATTGCGGTTTATAGCCGCAACCACATTACTGACCGTTTAGAAGCCCGGGGTCAATGCAACAAATGGAGACCTTCTCCGCACCGGCCACTTGTGCGAGCCGGGGGAAACGCGTTAAGGTTCGCATTCAATGGCTGATATCACAAAAGACCAGGTCGCGGAAATGCTCGAGCACATCGCCACGATGCTCGAGTTGAAGGGCGAAAACGTGTTCAAAATCCGCGCCTATCTGAATGCCGCCAGAGCCATGGAAACATTTTCCGGCAACCTGCAGGAGGCGGTGGGGCAGGGGAAACTCGCCGAGATTAGCGGCATCGGGAAGGCTATCGCCGAGAAGATCACAGAGTTGGTGATCACGGGGAACCTCTCCTACTACAACATCCTGAAAGTCGAATTTCCGCCGGGCATCTTCGACATGTTTGGTCTCATCGGGATGGGACCCAAAAAGATTCAGACAGTGTGGCAAAAACTGGGAATCACGTCCGTGGCGGACCTTGAGGCTGGATGCAAGGATGGTCGTGTCGCGGCGCTCAAGGGCTTTGGAGAAAAAACAGCCACGAACATTCTCAAAGCCATCGAGGATCGCAAAAAGCACGCGGGCCGCTTCCGCCTCGGCGACATTGCCGCGGATGCCGAAGCGATGCTGGATGAACTGCGCTCGCTGCCGGACGTCATCCGCGTGGCAACCTGCGGCAGCTACCGCCGACGCCGGGAGACGTGCGGGGATCTGGATTTCCTCGTCTCCACCAACGAACCCGCGGGTGTGAGCGCATTTTTTGTGGAGCACGAGCTGGTGGAGAGCGTGATTGCCCATGGCGCCACGAAGTCCTCTGTGCGCTGGAAGAGCGGTATTCAAGCCGATCTGCGGGTGGTAAAGGATGTCGAGTTTCCCTTTGCCCAAAACTATTTCACCGGGTCGAAAGAGCACAACATTGTGATGCGCCAGCGGGCGCTTGCACGTGGCTGGACCCTCAACGAGTACCGGCTGGGGCCCGACGACAAGCCACGCGTGACCCCGGAGCCCATCCCCGACATTCGCGACGAGGCCGGCATCTACCGGGCGCTGGGTCTTGATTACGTGGAGCCCGAATTGCGGGAGAATCGCGGCGAATTCGACGCGGCGGAAAATCACACCCTGCCCCGCCTCGTGGCGCAGGAAAATTTGCGTGGAACGTTTCACAACCACACAGTGGCCAGCGACGGTCGGAATTCCCTGCGGGAGATGGCAGAAGCGGCGCAGGAACTGGGGCTCGGTTATCTGGGCATTGCGGACCACTCCAAGTCATCATTCCAGGCGCACGGCCTCGATGAAAAACGGCTCCTCGCGCAAATCGGGGAGATTCAGGAATTGAACAAGGAGTTCGGCCCGGACTTCCGGATTTTCACCGGCAGCGAGGTGGACATCCTCAAGGATGGCTCGCTTGATTTCTCCGACGAGATCCTGGCGCAGCTCGATTACACGGTGGCGAGCGTTCACAGCGTGTTCACGCTTTCGGAGGCGGAGATGACCAAGCGCATCATCCGGGCGATGGAAAACCCCTATGTGACCATGCTGGGCCACCTCACCGGGCGTCTGCTGCTTTCGCGCGACGCATACGCGGTGGATACAGCAGTGATCATTGAAGCGGCTGCGGCGACCGGCACGATTATCGAGCTCAATGCGAATCCGCGCCGGCTCGACATGGACTGGCGCTGGTGGCCGCTGGCTCGCGAGAAGGGGGTGAAGTGCTCCATCAATCCCGACGCGCACCATACCTCGCAGTTGCAGTTCCTCCACTTCGGCATCGGCACGGCCCGGAAGGGATGGCTGACGCGGGAGGACGTGGTGAACTGCCTGCCGCTCGGGAAGATTGAAGCGGTGCTGGGGGCGAAGCGGAAGTAGGCGGCTTCGCGCCTCTCTAAATATCGAACGCGAGCGAGGTCGTTGCAGGAGCGAGTTTCACCATGTCCTCGATGGTGCGGCTTTCCAGCAGGGCCGAGAGCTCGTTGCGGATGCCCGTCATCATCTGTCGCAGGGGGCAGGTGCGCGGGTCCGGGCAGGTGCAGACCTGGGCGGGCTTGTCGCTGGTGCAGGCGATGGGGGAGAGGGGGCCATCGAAAAGGGCGATGACCTCGCCCATGCGGATTTTTTCCGGTGCCTGTACAAGGGTATAGCCGCCTTTGACTCCGCGTTTGCTGGCGAGGATTCCGGCGTGGCGCAAGGTGAGCAGTATCTGCTCGAGAAATTTCAGGGGGATTCGCTCCTGCTCCGCGAGTTCCTGGATGGACCATGACTTGGTCCGCTCCCGCGCGATGGCGGTCAGGGCGCGAAGGGCGTATTCGGCCTTTTTGGAAATACGCATTATTCTCCAACTGGGCTGCCTGGGCTTTCGTCGTGCATGCGGATCCCGGGGTTGGAATCGGCGTCATAGATCTTCGCCCTCGCCTTGCCTTTGCGCGAAGCGCAGGATGCAATGGAGATTGCGAGGAGTGCGAGCAGGAGGCTGCGGAATAAATTCACAACCGGATCCTAGCGGGCTCCGTGCCCTTGCCAAACCCGGATTCGCTATTTCGCAAACACGACTTTTCCTTCCTTTTCGTCGGCCGTGATCACGTCGCCCTCGCGGAAGCGTCCCGCGAGGATTTCGAGGGAGAGCGGGTCGAGCAGATCGCGCTGGATGGCGCGCTTGAGCGGCCGGGCTCCGTACACCGGGTCGTAGCCCGCGGAGGCGAGATGGCGCTTTGCGGCGTCGGTCAGGTTGAGTGTGAGCTTTTGGGCAACGAGGCGTTTTTCGAGGCGGCCAAGCTGTACCTCTACGATGGCGGTGAGGTCTGTATCGCTGAGGCGGTCGAAGATGATGGTCTCGTCCACGCGGTTAAGGAACTCGGGACGGAAATGTCCACGCAAGGCTTCCATCACGCGGGCCTCGCGCTGCTCGGCGTTGGTGCCATCGAGAATCGCAGCGCTCCCAATGTTGCTGGTCATGATGATGACCGCGTTTTTGAAATCCACCGTGCGGCCCTGGCCATCTGTGATGCGCCCATCGTCGAGCACCTGCAGGAGCACGTTGAACACGTCGTGGTGGGCTTTCTCGATTTCGTCGAAAAGGATCACCGTGTAGGGCTTGCGACGCACCGCCTCCGTAAGCTGTCCGCCTTCCTCAAAGCCGACGTAGCCCGGAGGCGCGCCGATGAGGCTGGCGACGCTGTGTTTCTCCATGTATTCGCTCATGTCGATGCGCACCATCGCGTTTTCGTCGTCGAAGAGAAACTCCGCGAGCGCACGGGCGAGCTCGGTTTTGCCCACG
>JAYUWZ010000970.1:0-2761 GCA_043753265.1 Verrucomicrobiaceae bacterium | reverse complement strand
GGTCGAGAATGGGGCTCATTGTGACGGTGCCGCCAATCGCTGGCACCACGCCACTCGGCCCGAGACCCGAACTGTAAAGGCGGATTACCGCGCTGGTGATCTCCGTGGAGGTGTAGGGAAGGGTCGAGATATCGAATTGCAGGAGCGAGAGGAAATGCGACCCCACATCGTTAGAGGTCAGGTTGAGATTCGACGAGAAGTTGCCCGTTGCCTGGTGGCCATAGATTTTCGTCTCCTTGCTCGTCGCCTCGGTGAGGGGCTGGAATACGATCTGTGCCTGCGCGCTGGCGGCCAGGGCAAACAAGGCGGTGCCTCCTGCGACTGCATTACGCACTGCCCGAAGCACGCGTGCGATCCCCTTGGAAGCTTTGCGGGTTTTCGTGACCGGTTTGCGCCGCAGCACCTGCGCGGCCTTTGGGGCGGCGATGCGGATGCAGCAGTCGTAGTTGTTGTAATTCATGCTGCCGAGAATGCACGGCGCATGCAGGTCCCGCTTCCCGGAGATTGCAGAAGATTATCGGGGGGTTGCACTTTTCACGCGAGCCAGGCCCGCGCGGCTGTGACGGGGAACATTTTGCTGCTGTGTGCTTGAGGGGATCGGATTTCAATCATGTCCTGAGTTGCGGCCACACCAAAATCCCGTCTTGCGCAAGAGCCAGAGGCTGGCGCATGGGTGGGGCATGAGCACGACTCGCAGAACCTTCCTCCGGCGGGCGGCCACGCTGATGGGGGCCACGATGGTGACGCCGCAAATCCTCGGCGCGGACGAAGTGGTGTTGCCCTTCGAAAATGGAACGCGGCCCCTGGTGAAATATCCACAAAAGCGCCCGCTGTTGGTGCTCTCGGCGAGGCCTCCGCAATTGGAGACGCCCTTTTCTGTTTTCAATGAGTCGCTCCTCACGCCGAATGATGCGTTTTTTGTGCGGTATCATCTGGCGAACATTCCGCTGGAGATCGATGCGGAGACCTATCGCATCGAGGTGAAGGGCATGGTGGAAAAACCGCTCAAGCTTTCGCTTGCGGACTTGCGCACCCAGTTTGAGCCCGTGGAGACGGTGGCGGTGAACCAGTGCTCGGGCAACAGCCGTGGCTTTTTCCAGCCTCGCGTGGGCGGCGGACAGCTCGGCAACGGCGCGATGGGCAATGCTCGCTGGAAGGGAGTGCGGCTGAAGGATGTGCTCGACAAGGCCGGGGTGAAAGCGGGCGCGAAGCAGGTCGTCTGCAACGGACTCGACACCGCCGTGGTGCCGCAGACGCCGGACTTTGTGAAGGCGCTGGAGATCGACCAGGCACGCGATGGCCAGACGCTCATCGCCTACGAGATGAATGGCGAACCGCTGCCGATGCTGAACGGGTTTCCCGTGCGCCTCGTGGTGCCTGGCTACTTTGGCACCTATTGGATCAAGCATCTGCACGAACTCGACGTGGTGGGCGACGCCTTCGCCGGTTTTTACATGGCCACCGGTTACCGCATCCCGGCCACGCCCGGCGGCTGCGTGGAGCCCGGCACTGCGCCCGGGGCCACGATTCCGATTACAAAATTCAAAATCCGGTCCTTTCTTACCAGCCTGGAAGAGGGCGCAATGGTGAAGGCCGGCGCTCCCACATTGCTGCGCGGGATTGCCTTCGACAGTGGCGAGGGCATCACTGAAGTGCAGGTATCCACCGATGGCGGCGCGACGTGGATGCCCGCGCAGCTCGGGAAGGACCTCGGACGGTTCTCCTTCCGGGAATGGACGCTTGCATGGACGCCCAAGCCTGGCGCACACGTGCTGAAGTGCCGCGCCTTCAACCGCATCGGCGAATCGCAGGCGATGGAGCCGCTCTGGAACCCGCAGGGCTACATGCGCAACGTGGTCGAAACGACAAAAGTCACCGCAGCCTGATCGTATATGAAAACACGACTCCTCCTTTTCCTTCTCGTGTGCGGCGGCGCCTGGCTCTCCAGCGGACTGCTGGCTGATGAGCCCAAGACGAAAGTGCGCATCGAGCTTCCCACGGAGACGCTCACCTACCGGCCCGGACCCGGCGTCGAGCAGGCGCAGACGCTGTGCATCACCTGCCATTCCGCCGACTACGTGACCACGCAGCCGCGCATGCCGCGCAAATTTTGGGAGGCCAACGTGAAGAAGATGAAGGAAAAATTTGGCGCGACGCTCCCGGACGATACGGCGGCGCTGGTGGATTACCTGACGAATACTTACGGGGCGAAGTAGGGTGAGAATTCTGAGAACATCGCGATGGAGAAACGCGGGGCGCGCCTTGAGTTGGCATTCGAGCGAAGCGAGAAAGCCTGCGAAGCAACCCGTAGGGCGAGCGAAGCGAGGCAAAGTGTAACAACGACACCGCCTTCGGATGGGATTGCGGGTAGGTATGGCTATCGAGCAGATGGGAACCGAAAATCTCGAATTCACGTGGCAAG
Source organism: Verrucomicrobiaceae bacterium (assembly GCA_043753265.1). Lineage (GTDB taxonomy): Bacteria > Verrucomicrobiota > Verrucomicrobiia > Chthoniobacterales > Chthoniobacteraceae > SXWH01. The sequence goes on along the minus strand of JAYUWZ010000970.1, from coordinate 339 downwards.
TGATTTTGAGGAATGGTCCGCAAAGCGAAGGCGGTGTCGCCGTTACACTCTGCCACCGCACTCCAAGGCGTCGGCGCTTTTTTTGAATCTTGCTTACTCCTATCCGCATCTGATGTCTCCCTCCCTTTCGCGTCGTTAGTTCATCGTGAAAACCAGACGCAGGAAGGTGGCGGTGGGCGTGGCGTTGTCGACTGCGTAGGAGACCCGGGTGAAGCCTGCGGGCACGCCCGTCTGGCTCACGGGCTGGATTTGCGTGATGCCGGTGCTGGTCCAGTTATTGGCGTTGGAGAGGTCGATGGTGCGCTGGGCTGCGATGGTGAGGGCTACGTCGCTGGTGCG
>JAYUWZ010000969.1:0-2764 GCA_043753265.1 Verrucomicrobiaceae bacterium | reverse complement strand
CAATAGTCGCGCCAGATCCGCCAATGATGCGGCCCGGTGTGGTTCCGGGATTGAATACATCCGTGGTGTTTGCACCGGTCTGGAAGTTCACCGTGCCACCGATGGTGATCGTGCTGGTGGTGACCCTCGATGTCGGTGTTCCTGTGCCACGCAGGGTGGCACCGTCCGCCAGCGTGAGGTTTTGCGCCAGGTCCACTGCCACAATTTCCAGGGTGCCGCTGCCTCCGATGCTCACTGCTCCAGTTCCCATCCCGGTCGCATTGGTGATACGGAGTGTACCGTCGTTGATGCTCGTGGCCCCGCTTCGCGTGCTCGCCACGCCCAGTTGCAGAATGCCCCCGCCGATTTTGGTCAGATTTTGTCCCGCACCGGAAACAGTCCCGCCCAAGGCAAGGGTGCCTCCCGATGTGACATCGAACGTCACCGAGCGATCCTCGCCCGCCAGTCCATCGAGCACCACACTTCCAGAGAGCGTATTAGTGCCCGTGGTATTGAGAGAGCGAATCGTGCGATTCCCGAGGCTCCCGGGATTCACCACGATGTTCTGCGCAAAGCTTTGGCCACCGTCCGTGCCTGCCAGGGTAAATGTTGCCCCGGTGCCTGTGGCTGCTTCATTCCCGAGAAACACGCTGGTGCCCGCAGCGATACTGCCAGCCGCACCGATCCTTAATTCCCCCGCTTCGATGCTCGTGTTGCCGGTGTAGGTATTGGCAGCATTGAGCACCGCCACGCTATTCTGCTTCAGCACCAGTGCGCTTCCAACTCCGCTGATTTCGCCATCAAAAGTCACCACCTTTCCGTTATCCCCCCAGATGCGCAGTTCAGCCACATCCACGAGCGAAACTGTGCCCCCCATGAGCAGATCGCCGCTCACAGGATTGATCTCCGCGAGGTTTCCCGCCGCGCCATCGCTGTCCATCGTCACATTCAGTGAGATCGTCTGGAGGTTGGCGGAATTATTCTCAATCTTTGGAACTCCGGCGCCAAAATCAAACAATGTGACCGCATTTCCCGCCAGAGCGAAGGCACCTCCACCGGTATCGAACAAAATCTGGTGGCCGTTGTAGCCCACGATATCGTTCGTGGTGGAAAGATTCGTGCTCCCCGCAAAATGAATTACATCGTTCCCATTGGGAACCGCATCCCCCGCCCAGTTCAGCGCGGTGTTCCAGTTTCCATTCCCCCCGCCGCCATCCCACGCATAAATGTCCTGTGCTCCCGCCTTATGGGAAGAAAGCACGAACAGGGTTGCGATGGAGGTAGCAAGGACGGCAGGGCGGACGGTTTTGGAAGGCTTCATAGAGAGGGCTGGGCAGGAAGTGGAGGAGAGGAGTGGGGACTTTATATTGTTCCGCTGAACTATTTCCGTCAAGTAACGTCCCGCTTACGAAAGCGGCGTTTTCCGCACAGTTCCCTGTTCACAACACCGACCGTTCCATTTTTCACGGGCAAATTCACGAATCATAGGATATTGGCGCAGTTTTCGCTTTCCCATCCGCGCAATGTCTCAAGCAGCCACAACTCCGGAAGACGATATCTCCGAGCAATTAAAGGCGCTCGTGATCGAGGCGACAAGCCGGACGGAACCCACTCCAGCCAAGCGATCTACGATTCGAGCCGTCACGGACGCTCCCGCACCTCCAGCGGGGGCTTCCGAAATTCCAGGCTGGCTGCGGCCCTTGATGGATGGCCTGGAGGCTCTCAATAGTGCATACAATGAGAATGCGCTGCGTCTGAATCGCATCGAGAAGAATCTGACCAGCGTGGAGAGTCTTCCACAACTCCTCGGGGAATCGCGACAGGCCCTGGATCAGCGCAACGTCATCAACCGGGTGATGTTCGAGGCACTGCATACGGAATTGAAGGGTTACAAGGACACCTTCATGCTGGATGCGGTGATGAAGCCAATCATCCGCGACTTGATCACGCTGTACGACGACATGTTCGAAATCCATCGCCAGATCAGCGCTTCCATCGGAGCCCAGGAGTCTCGGGGCGGAGAAGCGGGCGGGGCGATACTTTTGGAGAATGTCCATACCCTGGGCAGCAACATTGAGCACAATGTTCACTTTATTCTTGAGGTGCTTGAGCGCATGGACGTCACGCTCCTGCCCATGAATCCAGGCAAACTGGACAAGCGCTCGCAGCGCGCCGTGGCCGTGGAGGCAGCCGAAACTCAGGAGCAAGACCAGAGCGTGGTTAAAATCGTCAAGCGAGGCTTTCAGTGCAAAGACAGAGTGATCCGCCCCGAGGAGGTGGTCATCCAAAAATGGAAGGAAGGTTGCCTCGTGGCCATTCCGCCCTCGCAAAACCCACCCCAGACCTAGTAATTCCGGCACGCAACCTGCATCACCGAATATTGCCGCCCGACTTTTCGACACATGTCCATCCATCCCATCAACCGCAAAGCAGTCGGAATTGACCTTGGAACGACCTTTTGCGCGATCGCACACATCGACGCGTATGGGAAACCCCAAATCATCCCCAACACCGAGAGTGAGCGCATCACTCCCTCGGTGATTTTGTTCGACGGCGAGACCGCTGTGGTCGGCACCGTGGCCAAACAGAACGCAGTGTCCGAACCGGACAAGATCGTCGATTTCGTAAAGCGCGAAATGGGCAAGTCCAAGCTCCAGTTCAGCCGCACTTTTGCAGGAAAGCTCTATTCGGCGGAGGAACTGTCCGCCATTATCCTGCGCAAGCTCAAGGCGGATGCGGAGAAGTATCTCGGCGAGGATGTGACGGACGCCGTCATCACGGTGCC
>JAYUWZ010000968.1:0-5963 GCA_043753265.1 Verrucomicrobiaceae bacterium | reverse complement strand
AGGGAAACAATCGGAAACCGTGGTTTGAAAAGAAATAGAATAATATGATCGAAATGAAGGAATTGCTCGCGAAGTCGCTTCGCGAATTCCGGGAAGGTAGCATCGTAAAGGGCACCATCCTCGAAATCCGTCCCCGGGAAGTCCTCGTGGACATTGGCTACAAGAGCGAAGGAGCCATCCCCGGACACGAATTTGACGACATCGCCGACCTCCAGGTTGGCGACGAAGTCGAAGTCCTCATCTGCCGTCTCGAAAACGACGAAGGCATGGTCGTGCTCTCCAAGGAGCGCGCCGCAGCCAAGCAGAACTGGGAAAAAATCGTCCAGGTGTTCCGCGAGGGCGGACTCATCAAGGGCAAGGTCAAGGCAGCCGTCAAAGGCGGCCTGCTCGTCAATGTGGGCGTCGAGGCATTCCTGCCCGGCTCGCAGATCGACATCGTCCCGCCAAAGGATCTCACGCCGTTCATCGGCAACACGTACGATTTCAAGATCGTGAAGCTCATGGAAGACCGCCGCAACGTGGTCCTGAGCCGCCGCGAACTCATCGAAGCCGAGCGCAGCGAAAAGCGCGCCTCCTTCATGGGCAGCAAGAGCATCGGCGACGTCGTCAAGGGCGTGGTCAAGAACATCACCGACTTCGGCGCATTCGTCGACCTCGACGGGATGGACGGCCTGCTCCACATCACCGACATCACCTGGGGCCGCCTCACTCACCCGAGTGAGATCCTCAAGGTGGGCCAGGAAGTGGACGTCATGGTTCTCGATATCAACAAGGACAAGGAGCGCGTCTCCCTGGGCCTCAAGCAGACCCAGCGCAATCCGTGGGACAAAATCGAGGAGCGTTTCGCCATCGGCGCAAAGGTCGCCGGCAAGGTCACGAACCTCATGCCTTACGGCGCGTTTGTGGAACTGGAAGAAGGCGTCGAAGGCCTCATCCACGTTTCCGAGCTCTCCTGGACGAAGCGTATTGCCCGCCCGAGCGACGTGCTCACGATGGGCCAGCTCGTCGAGGCAGTGGTGCTCGGCGTGAACAAGGACGAGCAGAAAATCTCGCTCGGCGTCCGCCAGCTCGACACCAACCCATGGGACGAGATGGAGCACAAATACCCGATCGGCAAGACCGTGAAGGGCACCGTGCGCAATATGACCGCTTACGGCGCATTCGTGGAGCTGGAAGAGGGCATCGACGGCATGGTTCACGTCTCCGACATGAGCTGGACCCGCAAGATCAACCATCCTTCGGAAATGCTCAAGAAGGGCGACGAAGTGGAGGCAGTGGTCATCGACATCGACAAGAATGCCCAGCGCATCAGCCTCGGCATGAAGCAGCTCGACGAAGATCCCTGGAAGGCGATCGAGAACCGCTTCAAGATCGGCGACAAGGTCAAGGGCAAGGTGTCCAAGATCGCGACGTTCGGTGCATTCGTGGAGCTCGACGGCGACATCGACGGCCTCGTTCACATCTCGCAGATCAGCGAAGATCGCGTGGAGAAGGTGAAGGACGCCCTGAAGGTCGGCCAGGAAATCGAAGCCCGCGTCATCAAGGTGGACAAGACAGAGCGCCGCATCGGTCTCTCCGTCAAGGCCGCCAACTACAATGACGAGGACATGAAGAAGGAAGCCGCCGCGTTCGAGACGGCCCTCAAGCCCGGTGAAGACATGGTCGGCCTCGACCAGGCTTTCGCCAGCGCGCTCGAGGACTATCGTCCCGGCATGAAGTAGCCTTCGCTCCTTAGCTAGTTAATCAATCACAGCGGGCGCCGTGGAAACACGGCGCCCGTTTTGTTTTTGAACTTTAAGTTTGAAGACTCACGGTCGCCCACCGCGATTTTTACCCCTTTCCCGCTCCGGCGCGAAGTTTGCTGATGAACCTGTAGCCCGGCTCGATCCCCGAGCCTTATTTCGATGAAGCCCACTACCCACCTAGCCGCCCTGGCCGCCGTCTTGATCCTATCCACCCATGCGGGGGCACAGGTTCCAAATACCCTGCGCCATTCTTTTGATAATCCCGGGACCAGCCCGCAAGCCGGCCCCATGCAGGGCTACAGCGTCGCGGCTTTTGGCAGCCACACCGTGGTGGGCGCGCCGCATGACGACCTGGCCGCCGATAACGCGGGCTCGGTGAAAGTCTACGACACCGCCACGGCCACGCTCCTGTATACTATTCCCAATCCCAGCCCGACCGGCGGGACCTTTGGATGGTCAGTCGGCGTGTCGGACCGCTATGTGGTCGTGGGCGCCTACAATTACGTCGGCAATGGCTATCCGGTGGGCCGCGCCTACGTTTTTGATTTGGAGGGTGCGACTCCGACCACCCCGGCCTTCATCCTCGCGAATCCGGATCCGACGGTGAATGACTACTTTGGCTGGTCGGTCGCCATCTCCGGGACCCGGGTGGCGGTGGGGGCCTTTCTGAACGATCCGATTGGCGTGTCTGACGCTGGCTCGGTGTATGTGTACGACTTGGCCGGATCGACGCCGACGACCCCCAAGTTCACCCTTCGCGAGCAGAACACGCAGAGTGGAAATCAATTTGGCCTCTCGGTGGCACTGACCACGAATCGCTTGGTGGTGGGCGCACCGGGCGCGGATAGCGGAGTCAGCAATTCCGGCGCGGCGTACGTCTATACGTTTTCCGGCCCGAATATCTCCGGGCCGGTGTGGATCAGCAATCCCGCCGCTGCTGCTGATGACGCCTTCGGCACGTCCGTGGCGATTTCCGGGAGCCAGGTGGTGGTGGGCGCACCGAAAGACGACGCCGGCGCGGGCGACGCCGGCAGCGCCTACGTTTACGATGTGTCCACGGCCACTCCGACGACCCCCATCGCGGTGCTGAATAATCCCGCACCGAATCCGACCGACAATTTTGGTGCGTCCGTGGCCATCGGCGCCAACCGCGTCATTGTCGGCGCGCCCAACAACGACACCGGTTATATCGATGTGGGCACGGTGTATATGTATGATGTGTCCAGCGGCACACCCACCACGCCCATCCTGACCATCCAACATCCGGTGCCCGGCGCGGGTGACCAATTCGGCCGCTCGGTCGCTCATAGCGGCGGGCCGTTTCTGGTGGCAGGTGCCCCCTCTTCCAACGCCGTGGCGCCCGACGCTGGCGCCGCCTACCTGTTTTATCAAGGCAACGGGCCGTCGTCTGTAAATGCGGGGTCCCTCGATGACCCCAGCCCCACGACCGGTGATCAATTTGGCACGTCGATCGCCGTCTCGGGCACGCTCATGGTCGTCGGCTCCCCCTACGATGATTTCGGCGCCACCGACGCTGGCAGCGCGTACGTTTATGATCTCGCCGGCACCACTCCCACCGCCCCCATCGCCGTGCTGCATGCGCCAGCGCCCGTGCTCTCGGATAGATTTGGGATCTCCGTGGCGATTTCCGGCTCTCGGGTCATCGTCGGTGAGCCGGGTTTTGGCTCGCTGGGTTCCGGCACCGTGTACGTATACGATTTCGCGAGCCCGACGCCTACGCAGCCGGCGTTGATGATTCCCAACCCGGCTCCGGCGCAAAATGCCCAGTTCGGGCTGAGATTGGCGGTCTCCGGCCCGCGCTTAGTGGTGACCAATGGGGGCCGCATGTGGCTTTACGATCTTGCTGGCGCCACGCCGACGGTGCCGACCCTCACCATTCCCAACCCGGCCACCGATATCTACGGCACCACGGTGGCTATCTCCGGCACGCGGGTGGTGGTGGGTGCGCCGACCGATGGTGCGAGCGGCGACCATACCGGGCGGGCCTTTGTTTTCGACGTCGCGGGGCCGCAGCCGACCACCCCCATCGCGGTGCTTATTAACCCCGCGCCGACCTATAACGACCAGTATGGTGCCGCCGTCGCCATCTCGGGAACCCTGGCGGTGATTGGCGCCCCCCAGGATGACGCCGACAGCGAAGATTCCGGCCGCGCCTATATTTTCGACGTGGCCGCGCCCGCCGCTCCCGTGCAGACGCTGAATATCCCGCAACCGGGCATCACGGCTTTTGGTGCCGGCGTCGCCATCTCCGGGACGCGCGCCGTCGTGGGCACCACGGGCTTTTATAACAATGGGTCTGCTTTCGTGTATGATGCTGGCCCCGGCGCCTCGACCACGCCTATCGCCACGCTCACCCGGCCGAACCCGGTACAGGGCACCTTTTTTGGTGCCGCCGTGGACATCGATGTCTTTACCATCGCGGTCGGGGCCTCGCACGTCGCCGGGAGCACGACGGACCGCGGAGCCGCCTATATCTTTGGCCCCGCCAGCAAGGACACCAATGGCAACGGCCTGCTGGATATCTGGGAATATGCGCATTTCGGCAGTTTGACTGGACAAAGCGGCTCCGCCGACAGCGACGGAAATGATCTCCCCGATCTGCTGGAGCAAGCTTTCGCTCGCTCGCCGCTAGCGTCCGGCCCCGCCACGGCACCCGCCCCCGTGGTCGAAAATGGGTATCTCACGCTCACCATCGCCAAACGCGCCGGCGTCACGTACACCATCCAGAGCGCCGGTAGTCCCGTAGCGACCGACTTCTCCAGCATCACCACTACCGTGCTGATCAACGACGCCACCACCTTGAAAGCGCGCGACAACATTCCCGTCAGCGCCGGCGGTGCCCGCTTCCTGCGCGCGCGGGCCACCGCCGCTCCTTGAGAGGGATCGGACGGATAGGGGAGAGACCCGGTGGCGGATGCTGTCACCATACGGCGCGGCCAATACGCCATGCGCAGTCTGGCCAGGCAATTTTGAGCTTTTCCGGCGATGTGTCGGGCCTGCACGCAACACCACGATGTTTGAATACCATGGCTGAGCCGTCATCGTGACGCCCGAGAGTCCCAATGCCGACGCGGCCACCATCGGCGAACTGGAAGTCCGCGCCACTTTATCCCTTGCGCCGCCAGGTGGTAGCTTGGGCCACGCTCCACTGATACTTCCGCGCGTGCTCGCGGATGAGGAAGGGCAGGTCGCGGGCGGCGCTAAACTCGAAGTGCACGCCGAGGGCGCTCTTCAGGCCATCGAGCGTGGTGCGGGGGTGCTCGTTAAAGAGGAAGCCACCGACCCAATTTTTGGGTGGGGTGAAATCTTCCATCCACGTGCAGGGCGTGGTGAGGATGAGCTGCCCGCCGGGCTTTACGAGGCGGCCGAGTTGTCCAAGGAAGAGCGCGGGGTTGAGGAGGCGGTCGACGAGATTTGCACCGAGTACGACGTCGAATGCGCCGAGGTCCTTGCGAAGGGCGTGCGCGTCGCCGTGCTCGAAGCGGACGCGGGTGGCATCGACTCCCGCCGGCACGCGCGCGAGGAGCGGGGTGCGCAGCGAGCCTTCATCGGTGCGGAGATAAGCGAGCGAGCCGGAGCCGGCGATGATCTGCGCGGTCTCCACAAAGCGTTGGGAGTAATCGATGCCGATGACCTCCGTGCAATGGCGGGCGAGCTCAAACGATGAGCGGCCCACGGCGCAGCCTACATCCAGCGCGCGCGCGCCTGCTGGTAGCTTGGAAACATCGAGACACTCAGTGACGCAGCGCACCGCGTAGTCGAGCGCATCGCGCGGACCCGCGGGCCATGGCAGCACCTCCTCCGGCTTTCCGTAGTGGAAGAGCAGGTATTCGTGCAGCAGCTTGTCGGTCTCGTAGGGATTCATCGTGGGAGCATCGGGTGGTGCGGCGCGGCGTTTCAACTACGAATGGCGTTGAATGATTCGAGATAGACGAACGATCGGGAAAGATCGTTCCGTAGTTGCATAACTACTCGCCTATCGAAGGCGGTGTCGTCGTTACACTTTGCCACCGTACTCCAAGGCGCTCCGCGCGTTTCACTACTCCCCTGCCATGAGCGCCTGCATGTAGGCGGCGGGCTCGTAGCCTTCGATGAGGACCACGGTCTCGCCTTTGCGGTGCATGCGCACCTGGGGCACCCAGATGTCGGGCGTCTTGGTCGGTGCGAAGAGGATGTCGTCGTGCGTGGCGTTGAGCC
>JAYUWZ010000967.1:0-5963 GCA_043753265.1 Verrucomicrobiaceae bacterium | reverse complement strand
CAAGGCTGCGTGGGCGCCAATGGCTCCACGCCGATGGGCAATTACCGCATCAACAACAAGATCAAGGACAAGCGCCGGATCAGCCAGCCGGATGCCGGTTACCCCATGGCCTACTGGTGTGAATTCCTTCCCGCCTACGGCTTCCACGAGGGATTCGTTTGGAATGTGCCACGCACGCACGGTTGCATTCGTCTTCACCGTGAGGCTGCAGCCCGCTTTTTTGCTCTCGTAAAGGTTGGCACCACGGTGAACATCGCAACGAGCCAGCCAGAGGATAGCAAGTTTGGTCACTTCGTGCGCTCGCTCGACCAGCGCAATGATCCCGATCCATCACGCTCGCACATGATGAGCGCCAGCTGGTTCAAGGATCCTTCCGGCCCCTTGCTCATCAAGGAGTAACCCTCCTCAATAGGTTTTTTTCAAGGGCGCCCGCGACTTCCGTTGCGGGCGCCCTTCTTTTCGAGCAGTATACCTGTTCCAATGTCCACCGAAACGGCTGCCACATCCGCAAAACGAGTCAACCTTCGCACACCCGATGTCATGGCCGCTGTACAGGCCCAGGTTGAGGGGCACTACCGGAGCGAGGTGGTGGAGCGCGTCCGCGCCAACGGGGGAACGCTCTCCTTTGGCGGCGTCACGGTGCTCCTCGCAAAGCAGTTTGGATTTTGCTATGGCGTCGAGCGCGCCATCGACCTCGCCTACGCGGCCCGCAAGGTGTTCAGCGACAAGCGCGTCTTCATCCTCGGCGAAATCATCCACAACCCCGAGGTAAACCACCAGATTGCGGAGATGGGCGTGGTGAATCTCCTTGAGGGCCGCAAGGAGGCTGACGTCTCCCACCTCACGAAGGACGACGTGGTGATCGTCCCTGCATTCGGAACCGATGTGACGACGCTCGCCCGGGTCAAGGAGCGCGGCGTGCAAATCGTCGACACCACATGTGGCGACGTCATGAGTGTGTGGAAGCGCGTGAAGCAAAACGCCAGCGAGGACATGACCAGCATCATCCATGGCAAGGCTTCCCACGAGGAGACGCGCGCGACGGCAAGCCGGGCGCTGCATGGCGGTCGCGGCCACTACCTGGTAGTGCTCACGCTGGCGGATACCGATTTCGTCTGCGACTACATCCGCAAAGGCGGCGACAAATCCGCATTCCTCGCCCGCTTTGCCGGCGCAATGAGTGATGGCTTCGACCCCGATTTGCATCTGCGCCGCGTGGGCGTGGCCAATCAGACCACAATGATGCGCGGCGAGACGGAGGAGGTGCAGCGCCGCATCATGGCCGCGGTAAAGGACCGGGATGGGGATACCGGCATCCAGAATAACTTTCGTTTTTTCGACACCATCTGCGGGGCCACCCAGGAACGGCAGGATGCGCTCGCGGAGATGTTGCGCACGAAGTTGGATCTGCTCCTCGTGGTCGGCGGCTACAACAGTTCAAACACTTCCCACCTCGCCGAGATGGGCGAGCAGGTGCTGCCCACCTACTTTGTCCGCAATGCCAGCAAGCTGGAATCTCGCGAGCGGATTGTGCACTACGATCAGCATGCAAAGGAAGAGATCACCACGGCCGACTGGCTGCCTGCTGCGCCTTCCATCATCGGCGTCACTGCCGGGGCGAGTTGCCCGAATAATGTGATTGAGGATACCATCGTGCGCGTCTTTGAACTCTTCGGCATTTCCCGGGAGACGATTCTCCGAGGGTAGCAATCACCCAATATTCAAAAGATCCCGCGCCTGTGCCATGCCGGGAGCAGGCCTGCCATACTCGCTCGCCGTCACGCGTGCAAGGCCGGCGAGGTGCCGCCACCGGAATGCCGCGCGACCCGCGCTGAACTCCTCGCTCACCGTGCGATAGTACTTCTCCGCGTGCAGCGCGCCATCTTCGCTGATGGCATAGCCGAGCATGGCCTCGAAAATCCCGCGCGGATCGAGTCCCAGTGCACCGTAGCGCGCGGTGATTCCCGCGGCGCGTCCCTGGAGTCCGCCACGGATTGCCTCGTGCAGTTCGCCGAGCAGTACAGGGGCGTCCTTGGATTTCACCTCATCCACGTGCCGCTTCAAGGGCAGCGGTTCCCATTTTCCAAAATCGCCGCCGCGGGCCACGCGATCGTGCGCCGCCTGCCACGCACCGAGAATCAGGCACGCAAAGGTGTTTCGCGCATTGCTCACGCGCGCGAGATTCCGCCATGCATTTGCGGAATCGCTGGCATGCACGCCGATGGAATCGCCATGCACACTGCCGATGGGCTTCCCGGTAATCTCCTGCGCGGGGGTGCGCCCATGGTCGCGCAGCACGAGTTGGTTTGCCGCGAGTGAGATCGCCTCGCCAATGGCGGCAGGCGCGAAACCCTCGGCCAACGCTGCTGCGGCTGCCTCCGCGGAATCCGCGGAGGATGCTGTGAAAAACACCCCGCTCAGCTTGTCCACCCAAGCGTCGTCCGCCTCGCGTGTGCCGGGATTTTTATCCAGCAGGCCGTGCTTCTCCATCAGCCTTGGCAACAGGGCGCGTGGCTCGCTCTGCGGCGAGCGGGAGCTCCATTCCTCATTGCGCACGCAATAGCGTACCGATTGCCGCAGCAGGGTGAGCGCATGCTCGCGCCCGATGAGCTCGAGCAAGTCCCACGCACGATAAGGCATCACCACCCTGTGAACTTCGCAGCAGTCCTGCACGGCCGCCAGCACCTCGTTCAGCGCATCCTCCGGCGAGGCGAGAGCGCGTGCCGCCAGTGCCTGCTCCCCGCGCGACGCGTCGCGCGCATGCACGGCATCGCGCACGCTTCCGGCCAGCGGCTCCACAGGATGCAGCACCTCCTGCTCGCGCCCGCCGCGTTCCTGGATGCGATTCGTATTGCGGTAAAGCACCTTGAAGACCGGCAGCGCCGCGCACTCGGTGGGCAATTCGCCGCTCATGTGCAGCGCGGGTGCGAGCGCCATCATGGTATGAAAGCCCACGTAATCCTCGCCGCCGCAGCTCCGCGCGTTCGCGAGGGCGGCCGCTGCCGTCAGGTCCCGCAAGGAAACGCCCCCTTTCATCTTTTCCACGAGCAGCGGCAGCAGCTTTGCCGGCGGCGTCTCCTGCATCAGCACCACCAGCGGCTCCAGCGGGCCAAAGGTGAGCGTTTTCTCCACTGCTTCAGTGGCGACTGCGCGAGAGAGTCCGAGATTCCAGGCGAGTTCCGCACCGATCGTGGCCACAAGCATGCCACGACCAACCTCCGCGAAAAACGCACGACGAGAGTGCAAGGTGTTCATAGGGCGAATGAGTTCCCTGAGTGTACATCTAAAAACGCCACTCCTTAGGCTCCATTAAATAACGCTCGGCCGCTCCACTTCGTACCTCTCACAAATCGTCTATGATGATCCCGCCCCCGCCTTCGCCGCCGCGCACTTCGCACACACGCCGAACACCTCTAGCGTGTGTGTCACATTGAGATAGCCCTTTTGCCGCGCGATGCGTTCCAGGCTGTCCGCCACGCATACTTCCAGCATCTCCACGCTCCGGCACGTGCGGCAGATGATGTGGTGGTGGTGATGCTCCCCATGATTGAATTCGTAGCGGTAGGTCCCGTCGCCAAAGTCGCAGCGCCGCAGCACTCCAATCTCCTCCATTGCCTGGAGCGAACGATAGACCGTCACCACGTCGCAGCCCTTGCCGCCGAGCTTGCCGTGCAATTCCTCGGCGCTGAATGGCCCATGCTCGCGCACAAGGATGTCCAGCATCGCCCTGCGCGGCTCCGTCACGCGCAGCTCATGCTGGCGCAATTGGTCCAGCGCGTGGGTCAGGCCGTGCTCAATGTCGTGTTCGTGAGGCATGGTGCTGATTAGCGGCTATCGATCGACTCGCGTGAAGCACAAAGGGGCGTGCTTGCCCCAAAAGAAAACGCCGTGAGGGAACGGGTCCCTCACGGCGTTTGGTAATTCTTGTGTTGGCAAACTAAGCTTACTTCACCGGCCAGTCATCCGTGCGGAAGGGCGAGGCTGGCAGCCCCGTGCCATTCGCGAGATTTGGCTCCGCGTCGTGGCTCCAGCCGTAGCGCACCGCTGTGGCCTTGGTCACGCCGTCGGCGCTGACCACCAGGGTATCCCCGGAGATCTCCGCCTTGGCGGGCACGAAGGCCTTGTCCTCGCCAGCGATGAGGAAGTGCGACACCGGCTGTCCGTCACGCGTCTTCAGGCCCGTGCCATGTTCAAAGGTGATCGTCGCTTTTCCACCGTCAAACTTCACCGCCTTGTAAAGCGGGCCGCTATAAACAACCCCCGTCTTGCCGTAGGTCTTCGCGAGCGCCCACAGGGCGAGACGCTTGCCCACGTCCTGTTTGTTGCGCGGGTGAATGTCGTTGATGTTGCTCACGTCTGTCGTCACGGCCATGCCCGTGTTTGGGATTTTCATAGTGGCTGTCTGAGCCTCCTGGAGCCTCGGGAGGAATTCCGGGTTGGCACCTTTGTAGACAAACGGTGCGAGCTGCACGAAATAGAACGGCATGTCCGGCATCTGCCACACCTCGCGCCATCCACCGATGAGCGCCTTCATCTTGTCCATGTAAAGCATGCCCTCGGAGAGATTCGACTCGCCCTGGTACCACAGCGCGCCGCGCAGCGCATAGGGCACGAGCGGGGAGATGCGGCCGTTGTAGAGCGCCAGCGCGGATTGCAGCTTGGCCTTCGGCTCGGCACCGTCCTTTGACGGTTCCATCTCGGGGTAGGAGTCCAGCTTGTCGGCGATGCTCTTCAGCGCGGGCACCTGCTTGAAGCCCACGGGGGGCGTCCAGGGCTCAATGCGCGTGCCGCCCCAGTTTGCGCCGAGCAGGCCAATGGGCACGTTCAATTCCTTGCGCAGTTCACGCGCGAAAAAATAACCCACTGCGGTGAAACTCCCCACTGTCTTTGGCGAGGCCTCCTGCCAGCCGCTCGAGATCACCTTGTCCATCGGTGTCTTGGAGGGAGGGTTGTTCACCTTGATGTGCCGGATGAGCGGATCATTCGCCGCTGCGATTTCCTCCTTCGGATTGTTCGAGGACGCCACGTTCCACTCCATGTTCGATTGGCCGCTGCACAGCCACACCTCACCCACTACCACGTCTTCGAGGGCGATGGTGTTTTTGCCTTTGATAGTCATCGTAGCCCCTTTGTCGGTGGCCTTCAGCGGTGTCAGCTTCACCATCCACCTGCCATTGGCGTCGGGCTTGGCGGTGTGCTTCTGGCCAGCAAATTCCACGGTCACTTCCTCGCCAGCCTCAGCCCAGCCCCACACCGGGCACGCGGAATCCCGCTGCAACACCATGTGGCTGCCGATGATGGGCGAAAGGGTGACGTCTGCGTGAAGGAGGACGGGCGCAATGGCGAAGACTGCCGTGAGAATCGTCGAAGGGAGTTTCATATGAGCCCATGCCAATCCCGGAGTCTGCGCGAGCTTAGCGTGAACGCGATTTTTTCGAACCTCAGTAATCGTAAGGTCGGCTTTCGGGCTTGTTTGCCATGAGCTGAGCTGGTTGTTCAGAACGGTATCGCATCAGCAGCAAGATGCCGATTGTGGAGAGGACTGCACCAAGGGATAGCTCGTACATCGCTATGCGGGGAAACACCTTTTCCGTGCTCGTTTCCTTGGGATCTGCCACTTCGAGTTTCATCACATCAATCAGATTGTCGTCGTCGGACCTGAGCGCATGAAAGATAAACCTGCACGCCTCGTTAGCGTGCATGGCTGCGTCCCTCATGTTTACGTCAGTCGCGGTGATCTCGAATTTTTCATCCACTGCGCTTAACTGAATGTCTGCCGATGCGGGGACGCCTTCAATTTTCCCAGAACGTAACTCCTCTTGAAAGGCACTGAATGCTTTGAACATCCGTGTGGTGTCCTTCGGGTCTCGCAATTCAAATTTCGCAGCGCAGCGAAAGAGCAGGGGAGCGTGCAGGAGCGCAACGATCGCTGCGAGGAGACCCACCGGAAACGCTGCACACAG
>JAYUWZ010000966.1:0-2768 GCA_043753265.1 Verrucomicrobiaceae bacterium | reverse complement strand
ATGGCCGCTTTCATCGAGTCCACGCCGCCCTGCGCGGCCAAACATCTGGAGCAATTCATCCGGCTGCACCTGCCGCTCGAAGTTTCCAGCCATGTAGCGGGTGTCGGTGATGACCACGGAACGCATGGAGAAATTAATGCCCGCTGCGAGTCCCATGGTGGCCACGACCACGCGGAGTTGGCCGTTTTTTGCCAGTGGCTCGATGACCCCGGCGCGCAGTGCGTAGCTGAGCCCGCTATGGTGGTAGGCCACCCGCGCGCGCAGAAGCTTCGTGAGCTTCGTCCCGGCGAGTGCTTCCTGCTCGGGTGAAAGTGTGAGCGGATCCTCGCAGGGAATCTGGCTGGCGAGCGTCTGGGCGAATTCCTCCGCCGCATTCCGCCGGGGCGCAAACATAAGGATGGGGCCGAGGTCGGCGCGCAATGAATTGGCGATGAGCCGCGGCCACAAGCCCCGCACCGTGAGCGGCGCGCGGCTGGGCAGCGCCTCGATGTCCACCTCCGTGAGCGGCACAGGGCGGACGTCGTGGGACACCAGCACTGCATCGCGACCGATGCGCCGCAGCCACGTCACGATGTCGGTGGGATTGGCCACGCTGCCACTGAGCAGCAGGAGTTGCGTGCCTGCTGGGGCAAGGGCAAGGGCGAGCTCATAGTTCACGCCGCGTACCGTGTCGCCGATCATCTGGTATTCGTCCACCACCAGCACGCGCGGGCCTTCTCGGCGGAGGAAGCGTCCTCGCTGGGTCTCCAGGGTGGCGACGACCACCTTGGCATCCAGGTTCATGGCAAGGTCACCGGTGGAGATTCCCACATCCCAACCTCGTGCCCGCCACTCGCCCAGCTTGTCATTTGCGAGGGCGCGCGTAGGCACGGTGAAAACGGCCTGTCCCTTCATCTCGGGGTAAAGCAGCTCAAAAATGTAGGTTTTTCCGGCCCCTGTCGGAGCATGCACGACCACGTCGCGGCCCGCGCGAAGGTGCTGGACTGCATCGCGCTGCCAAAGGTCGGGCACTGTCAGGGGCTGAAGATTCACGGCTTGTGCTTGCCCAAGAACGCATCGATGGGCAGCAACGCAACGCTTGAGCGCACCAATTTTCCACGAAGAACCGCCGAATGGCCCGATTTCAGAGTTGGGCCGCTATTCACGGCTGGCCGATGCCAGGGAGCACGGCCTGGTAATTTCCTCCATGGAACTGCCTCACTGGATCCTGCGGCATGGCCGGGAATATGCGCTTTGCGTGCTGGAAGCGGATCGTGATGCCGCCGCTTCAGCCCTCTCGGAGTTTATCCAGGAGGAAAAATCGCGCCCCGTGCCCGTGCCCATCGAGCCGCTGCGCATTCCTAGGTTTGCCACCATCATGGCTCCGCTGGTCATGGCTGCGTGCTATTCCATCCAGAGTGCGATGCCGGACTGGGCCGTCGAGCGCGGGGTGGCGGACGATTTGCGCATCCGTGGCGGGGAATGGTGGCGGACATTCACCGCCCTCACCCTGCATGGCGACGCCGAGCACCTGCTCTCCAATCTCTCGCTGGCCGTTTTCGTGTTTGCGTTTGTCTTCGCCCGCTTTGGGGCCGCAGTCGGTGCCCTGGCCATTTTGCTCGGGGGTGCGCTTGGAAATGCCTTCAATGTATTCGCGCACGTTGCGCAGGCGCACCGGAGCATCGGCTTCTCGACCGCGTTATTTGCCGGGCTGGGATTGCTGGCCGGCAGCGAAGTGGTGGCCCGCATGGAGAGGGGTTCCTCTCGTGGAGGATGGCCCCTTCTCGTGCCGCTGGGGGCCGGCCTTGCCTTTCTCTCGATCTACGGCGGGGGCGGCATGAATGCGGATGGAACCCCTGCATCCACCGGCAATGTTGACGTCCTGGCTCATCTTTTTGGGTTGCTCGCCGGATTGGCCGTGGGGGCCGCGTTTTATGCGGCCAGGCTCCGTGTCGATGCACGGTTGCGCGTGCGGTGGATTGCAGGCTGTGCGGCGGCAGGGGTGATGACGCTGTCGTGGTGGCTCGCGGTTGGTGGATAGTTTCGAGCTTGAAAAGCGGGGAATTCGCAAATCCGGGAGCTGTTTGAGTGTATCAGATTTGTATCAAATCGTAAAGATCGGGCTATTCCCTCTGTAGGCACCCGCTGCGTCGCTCCAAAAAACCGGTTGGCGGCACAAGAAAGGCTACGTATGGTGTTGGGAAGCTAGTTCCCCGACACCGGCAGGTGTCAGTGTCCGAAAACTCAAACGTCATGTCAGAAATAAAATTCCGCTGCCCGGAATGCACGCAAAAGATCGCCGTGGATGACTCCGCAGCCGGTCTCCGTGTGGATTGCCCTGCATGCGCAAGCACCTTGGTTATCCCGCCGTCGAGCGAATCGCAGGTGACGGTAGTTTCGAAGGGTCCCTATTCCTCCGCAGCCAAGGCTGCCGCTGCTGCCAAGATTTCCGGGCCGGTTGCAACGCCAGGCCATAATCCTGTCGGAATGCCGGCAGCCCAGCCGCGTTATTCAGCACCGGTGCCTGTTGCACCGATTGCAGCACCCAGTAAGACTCATTTGGTGTCATCGGGGCCACCTGCCTCCATTCCGCCATCCTCCAACGACTCTACGACCGGAGATGCGCTCAAGGCGGAACTCGAAAAGAAGCAGCAGGAACTGGAGTCCGCCCTGGCGGAATCGAAGAAACTTCGCGAGCAGGCCCGGAAGGCCTCAGCCGAGGTCGAGCAATCGCTGGCTGAGCGCGAGCGCCTTCGCACTGCCGGTGAGGTGAATCTTTCCGAATTGAA
>JAYUWZ010000965.1:0-2772 GCA_043753265.1 Verrucomicrobiaceae bacterium | reverse complement strand
GTGATGCAGTCCTTGAAGTGGATGGCCTCGCAAGCGGCACCTACAGGGGATCGCTCAATGCCAACCCCACTGGCGTCGCTACTTTCAGCGTGGTGAAGAATGGTCCCGGCACCCAGAGTCTCGGCGGCCCGTCCCTCGCCACGAGCTACACGGTGAACGCGGGCATTCTGGAACTCAACAGCGCCTCGCTTGCCGATCCGCTGGTGCCCATCAACCTCTCGGGCGGTGCGCTCCAGTTTGCCTCGCCGGGCCTTGCACTCCGCATTTTTGAATCGGATCCCAACGCGGCGGTCGGGGCGGTTGCGAATGCTTATAGCGGAGTCATGAATACGCTGGATGGCGTTTTCCAGCGCTACAATGCAATCAATGCAATAACCCCGCCGACCATCACCACCAGCACCGCAAATAATAACAATACGGTGATTAGTTACAACCCCGGTGGGGGCGGGGAGGCACCCTTTGCCATCCATGGTCAGACGGATGCGGATACCATTGAGGCTATCTTTACCGGTAACCTCGTCATCCCGACTGCGGGTAACTGGACATTCGACCCGCGCAGCGACGATGGCTCCATGGTTTACATCGATGGCAAGCTGGTTTCGAACAACAATTTCCCTCAGGGAATCGGCCATGTTCCGCGTCCAGGCACCATCAACTTGACAGCAGGCCTCCACTCCATTGTCATGACCTTTAATGAGGGCACTGGCGGTGCGGGGATGTTTGTAAACGTAACCGATCCACTCGGTAACACTTCGCTGCTTTCCAATAGCCTCCTTCAAGACCCGAATTTTACTTCGACCAATCCTGTAAACGTCGCGGGAAGTTCGACGATTAATGGAAATCTGGGCGCTGTCAGTCTTGGAACTGCCACTCATGCTGCGGGATCGGTCCTCACCGCCAACGGCGGCGGCTCTGTTTCCTTCACTCAATCCACTCCCGGCGCTGGCACGGCCCTTTCGTATGTGGTCAGTGCAAACACGAACCTTCGGCCAGGAGAGATTGTCGGAGCAACGAGCGTCAATGTGAGCGGCCCGGGTAATCTGGTGCTCGACTTCAACGGTGCCCAGGTCCCGACTGGCGCGATCAACGTGTCGAACGGAAACGTCGTCGTCGCGCTGACCCCCGGCGGTGCCAATCCCCTCGGTGCTGCGAGCATCAACCTGACGAATGGCGGTGCCTTGAACCTCACCACGATCGACGTGGGGAGTGACACGGAATACAGCAATCCCTTGGTCGTTGGCACAGGCGGCGGCGCCCTGCGCGCCGGACGTTTTGGAGTCGGCACGGCGGGGGCATTTGTGATGAGCTACGCCGCTCCGATCACGGTGAATAATGGCGCGCCTCTGAGCCTTGCCGCGTTGGATGGCTACAGCCTGGTGCTGACGGAAAACGTGGTGAGCAACGGCCCCATTTCATCCACTGCGGGCACTGTGCGGACCAATGCGCCTGTCACCGGCACCACCCTTTCAGTGACGGGTGGCACCCTCGATACCATCGGTGCATTGAATTTCTCAGGCGGAGGAACCGTCGCTTCCGGCGCAACCCTGCGGCTGAACGGCAATACCTACACCGGCGGCACCGTCAATGTGAACGGCACGCTGGAGTTCAATGGCAACGCCAGCGGCACAATCCCCACCACTATCGATGGTGGCCGGATCCGCGTGGTGAGCGGCGTCGTGGATTTCGCGGGCGCGGCTGTTGTGGGCACTGCTCCCGTCACCACGCCGACACCAGGCAGGCTAGCTGCCAGTGCCTACGCATTCACCAACCCATTGGGAGGTTTCGGCTCGGATCAAGGACTGGCGACAACGCTGGCCGCCGCAGCCAACCGCACGGCAAACTTGGAAAGCCGGGATCTCAACTTTGGCCCTGTGAACGTCGGCGACGCTGCATTTGACACATTCTTTGGCGGGCCAGTGGGCGATGCATTCACTGGCACATTTGTAGGCTCGTTTACAGCCTCGGGCACCGGCTTGAATCCCTTCACCTTTGGCCGCTCCATCAACGACGATAGCGCAAGCATCTGGATTGACCTTAACCAGAATGGGGTGTTCGAGCAGCTTGGCTCCGCGGGAAATGAACGGATTTCCCACCAGGCTGGTTGCTGCGGCAACGCCAATGTGGACGACACGGTGAACTCCGTTGTGAATCTCATCGGCGGCCAGAGTTACAACATGGTCTTTATCGTTGAAGACACCGGCGGCGGTGGTTCCTATGCGGCAAAGTGGGCCGAGGGCGACTTCCCCATCAACGGAGGCCTCGCCAATTTTGTGAACCCGGGAGCCCAGCCTACGTTCTGGTCCACAGTCACCAAGACCGGTGGTGCCCGTCTGGAAGTTGGCGCGGGCAGCGAACTGCGCGCGGGTTCCTTCACCAATGTCACCGAGGCATTCCTCTCCGGCGAGGGCTCCCGTCTGACAATCAATGGCGCAGCCGGTAGCACGAGCCTTGATTTCCTGCGCAATGCCGCGGGCGTCTCGACGGTCGAGATTGGCGCTGGCAAAAATGTCACCGTCTCCCACATCAACGTAGCCCCCGGGACCACCATGGTGAAGACCGGCTCGGGCACGCTCATTACGCCAGCGCTCAGTATTGGTGGCGGCGGCGGCACCTTCGGCGTGAATGAAGGTCTCGTGATCTACAATGCCACCCCTCTGGCTGGGGCGACCGGTGGCAATTCCGGTGGTGTCGACATTAGCGGCACCGGCACGTTTGACCTGGAGGGCGCCCTCACGGGGCCCATTACCGTCAATGCGGGTGGCACGCTCGTGG
>JAYUWZ010000964.1:0-2773 GCA_043753265.1 Verrucomicrobiaceae bacterium | reverse complement strand
CTCGTCGCACATCTCGCGCACCCGAACGGCTGGTGGCGCGATACCGCCCAGGCGCTCATCGTTTCGCGTGGTGATAAATCCGCGGTGCCCGCGCTCGTCAAAATGGCCATGGCGCACGACTCCGAAAGCGCGCGCGTCCATGCGCTCTGGGTGCTCCAAGGCCTCGACGCACTCACGAAGGAAACCGTCCTCGCCTCGCTCAAGCACCCGCATCCGCGCGTGCGCCGCGCCGCCGTGCAACTCGCCGAGCCGCAACTCGTGCAGCGCGATCCCGACGTTTCCTCCGCGCTCACCGCATTGGCTGCCGACGCCGATGCACAGGTCGCCACGCAAGTGTTTCTCGCCTTCCGCGCCGCCACCAAGGCTGGTGCCGCGACGATCCCGGTTACTTTTTCCGATACGAAACGCCCGCTCACGCTCGTGAACAAAATCATCGAGCGGGACGAGAAAGCATCCCGCCAGCAGCTCAGCGACAAAGCGCGTCAGGGCAAACTTGTCTACGAAACCCTTTGCACCGCATGCCACGGACCTGATGGAAAAGGCGTCACCACGGCAGACAAGCTCCTCGCACCTCCGCTCACCAAGTCCGCGTGGTTCGCCGACGGCGGCCACGTGCCGGTACTTGCTCGCATTTTGCTCAAGGGACAAACCGGCCCGATCAACGGCGTCCACTACGGCGAAGGGCTCATGCTGCCGCTGGAAAACTCGCACAGCGACGACCAGCTCGCCCAGGTGCTCTCCTACATCGGCGAATCGTGGCACGGCTGGAGCGCTCCCGCGCGCGCGCGCGACATCGCCGCCGTGCGAAAAAGCATCACTGATCGCAAGCAGCCATGGACCCACGAGGAACTGGTCACGTGGCAGCAGGCGCAAGCGAAGCACTTCCACCCCATCCCTTTTGGCAAAGCCGCGACCGTCGATGGCCGGAATGGAGTGTATCTCTCAGCCGAAAACGGCGCAGACCGCGTCTCCATTCGCAAATACGGCACCGTGCAGATCAATGGGATCCCGTTTTCGCTGCCCAATCCCGCCGATGTGGAGGGTGGAAAAAACGCCATCGTGCTCAAAGGCGGCGCTGATCCCAAGGCATTCAGCCAGGGCCTGCCGCAATCGGTGGACATCTCAGTAAACCAGCCCGCAGGGCGTCTGCACCTGCTCGGTGCCGTGGCCGGCTGGGGCTGGCCCGCGACGAACAGCAAGGAAGCAGCACTGGCCATCACCATCCACTATAGCGGCGGCGAATCGGAGAAGATCGAACTCATCAACGGAGTCGATATCTCAGACCACGTGCGCCCCATCGAAGTCCCAGGCTCCGCCCTCACCAGCCTCGTGCAAAAGGGCCAGATGCGCTATCTCTGGCGCGACCTCAAAAAGCCCGGCCGCATCGTCGAAAAGATCACGCTCTCCAGCTTCGCCAAAGCCGTCGTCCCCATGGTCGCCGCGATTACCATGGAATCCCCCAACAGCGAAGGGACGCTTACAATTCCCTTCTCCGGTGGCCCGGCGTCTGCGGCAGGCGATACGAAATCGCAAAATTAAGGTGAGCCTCGATATTCCGAGGGAGGGCTCTCGCCTGTCTACTTCTTACCCTTCCTCGCAAAAGTAATGGCAGTACCTTCGGTGTTCTTGCCAGTAAGGCGTCCATTGGTTTCAGGGAGATCGAATGCGTCCACCAAGCTTGTGCCGTAGGTGATCTTGAGTTGCTGGGCGTCGATGGCCCAACGGGCCTCAGACGGGCCTCCCGAAACGGTGCGGTCTGCATTGAGACGGCGGCTCCCGCGATAGCTGCTGCTCAGGATTTCCCATTCTCCCAGTAAATTCTTTTCCGCCGCCGTGAGCGGAGCAGGCTTGGTTGAGGCAGCCGCAGCGGCGGGTGCCGGGCTCCCGTTCATTTGCTGGAGCAGTTGATTGATCTTTAGCGCGGTATCGAGATCGCCGGCTTGCGTGGCGCGTTTAAGCAATAGCTCCAGATTTGCCTGGTAGCGTTTGTCGATGGGCACCGTGACAGCCTTGATTGCTTTTTCGCGTTAATCCGTGAGTCGCTGCAGTTCTCGTTCGTAATCCGTGACAGCGAGGGCGCAGGACACTGTGGCCTGAAGCAGGAGGGCGACGAGTTTCATGGGTTAGGCGATTCGAGCTAGTTAAAACCCAAAACTCGACATGCCCGGCTTGATTTCCTTGAAGCTGCCCTGGTTTTGCTCGGCGAGGGTCTTCATGAAAACCTGCCCGCTGTCGGCGAGATAGGCGACCACGTGAATTTGCGCGGGGCGCGGGAGTTCCTTTTGCTTGGCTGCGACCTTGGCGAGGATGGCCTTGGCCTCGCCATCGGTCGGGACACCGTCGCTCACGAGGCAGATGGCGTCGGGGTTCATGGCAAATGCGAAATCGAGCGCGGTGCTGGCGCGGGTGCCGCCATGGTTGAACTTCGTCACGCTCTTGCCCACCCCGGCGTCCTTGAAGCCGGCGCGCTCGCGCTCCGCGGCGCGGTGCTCGGCGACGGAATTGAGCGCCGGGCTGTGCTGGTTAATCCATTTGATGGCGCGCTCCTTTTCCGTGTCTGTCACCGGAATGAGCAGCGGCTTGTAAGGCTCCACATCACCCGCAAAGCACACGACGCCAAACGACATGGCAGGGTCCAGCGCACGGATGGTGCGGGCCACCTCGCGCTCCAGCGCGGCGTAGGTATGATTGCCCTTTTGAGGCTTCGGGGGAAGGCTGCTTGCAGGCTGGCCCGGCGCTGGCGCTGGCGCCGCAGTCGAACTCATGACCATGC
>JAYUWZ010000963.1:0-5977 GCA_043753265.1 Verrucomicrobiaceae bacterium | reverse complement strand
CTCGTAGTCGGGCTGGGAAAGCATCCAGCCTCGGTAAATGATGGTTGTGGCGGGTAATGGCGGCGAGGCGACGAATGAACCCGCCTGAAACGCCTCCAGCGAAAAGACCGACGCGCCAAAGCCGGCCGCGCGAACGGCGGCGAGTTCAGCGGCGTAGAACTCGTCAGGCCGCTTCGTGCGAAGTGGATCGCTAGGATAGAGGAAATACACGAGAAGCTAGGAAGCGCCTAACATAGGGTTAGGCCGCACCATTGGCAATCGGCGGTCGGCCTATCGTGGAAGTGGGAGAACATGGTGCAATATTCATCCGTTTGACCCTACAGAGTCAAACCGAACGTTTTTTGATGTTCGAGTCGATCCACGTCCGGTTTTTATCGGTTCCCAAGTATTTCCGGCAATAGACCGACCGACCCCACCTTTTCAGGCCACACGAAGGCGTGACATTTTCCTCAAACCGAGTTAGTGTCTATACATGGACACGGAGGGAGGAAGCAAAGGGAGGTCAGGAACGATTGGAAACCGCGCAACGGTGGCAATCTCGGAACAGCGCGGCCTTCAAACATTCCAAACAAAGCCCTCCCCAGTATTCCGCGCAAAATGCGCAAAAACCCCCGAAACCCCATCCACGCCTCGTGCCGTCAAGTCTTCGTGCTTCATCCAGAACCGCCCCATCGCATCCATCGCCGATAATCCCCAGCGCTCACGCAACCATCCGCATACCAGCAATTTGGAAACCTCGATTATCGGCGACCCCCCACCGCCGATAATCCCGATACCCCTCATCTTCCAGTCCACCTCAAAATACAACCCGAGCGCAAAATGCGCAAAAACTCCGCAGACCCAACTTCGCGGCCTTCGCGACGGTCTTCGTAGTGACCTCCCCTCCGTCCGCATCTCATTTCCTTTCCGAATCACGGGCGTCCCAATCCTGTTTAATCCTTCTAATCTTGTTAATCCTGTCCTGTATTGGCTGCGCCCCCTCCACCGCAAATCCGCCCCCTTTCTCGAACGGGAAACTCTCATCCAAGTTCTACGGCCATACCGGGCAGCCGCAATCCGCCCCGGTTCACTTCGTATTCTGCATCGGGAGAACCCCCTAGTCCCCCTCTGCGGACGTACTCGCGCAAGACGCAATCTGCGCCCTTTCATAACACGCAAGTGCATCACCGTAAATAGTTTGCGCGAAAGCGGCACCCCGCACCCCATCCTTCCATCACGCATTCCCCACCGAGTTTCATCCCTCCTGGCTCCAAATCCATGGCGGGCATTCTGCTCGAAAGCCGTTCACCATGAAATTGATGCACCTTGCTTTCCTCCTCGCGCTCGCTGTGAATACCGCTCATGCGCGGTTGGGCGAGACCCGCGAGCAGACCGAGGCCCGCTACGGTCTGCCAAAGAGCGAGAAAGTGGCGAAAGATGCCGCTCCCTTGATGGAGGGTGCCCGCGAACTCACCTTTCACTACGAGGGCTTCCGCATCCGCTGCGCCCTCCTGCTCGCCTCGGATGGCGTGGAGTACATCGTGCGCCAGGAGTATTCCCGTCTCGTGGGCCGCGCTCCCATCACCGAGATCGAGCGCGAGGCCATCCTCGCCGCCGAGGAAAACGGGCAGGCGTGGGCCAAGCCCGAGCGCAATGCCAAGACCCCCAAGCCCAGCCGCTTCATCACAGCAATGTCGGGCATCATATGGACCCGCGCGGATGGCGCAGTCGCCGTGCATGGTGGCGGCGGCTCCCGCGTGCGCCTGGAACTCCCCCATGCCGTCCAGTGGGAGGCCCAATTTGCCGTGGTGAAAGAACAGGAAGCCCGCGCCGCAGTGCCGAAATTCTAGGCTGGATGCCCACCCGTAAACGCCACCAAATCCTCCGGCCAGTCGCACCGCCACTCCCGGCCATCCGCCCGCAGCACCGCCGAGTGCAGCGCCTGCCGGTTCAGCAGCAACCGCTCAGCCAGCGAGGGCGTCCAGCCCGTCTCGATGAACTCCAGGTAGCACTCCTCGCCAGCCGGGCCGTAAAGCTTGTCGCCCACAATCCCGTGTCCGCCATGCGCCAGGTGCACGCGAATCTGGTGCATGCGCCCGGTGATGGGATGCGCCCGCACCAGCGCAAAGGGCGCGCCATCTTTTTCCAGGCGGCGCTCCACGTGAAAGTCCGTCACCGCCGCGGCTCCATCCGGGTCGATGCACTGCTTCACCCACACCCCCGAATCGCGGACCGTCCCCTGGCGCAACAGAGGCCCATCCACCCGCCAGGTGTCGTGCGCAGGGTGGCCATGGACGAGCGCCAGGTATTCTTTATCAATCTCGCGCCCCTGCATCAGCTGCGAAAGCCTGCGCGCCGCATCCTTGGTCTTGGCCGCCAGCGTGAGTCCGCTCGTCTCGCGGTCGAGACGGTTGATAATGCCGATTTGCCCGCCATTCGCGATTTCGTAGGCGAGCAGCCCGCGCAGCTCGTCCCACAGGGTCGCGCGGATGCCCGGCTTGCTCGGGTGGGCCTCCAAAAAGGGCGGCTTGTCCACCACGAGCAGGTCGTCGTCCTCAAAAATCACACGCGGAGGATAAGGCGGCAGCAGGCGTCGGTTCACTGGAACGACGCTAAATCGAAACTCTTTCCACCTGAAACCATTTGTCACCGTTGACGCCCCCGCCCGATCTTTCTACTCTCAACCAAGCCTGCGATGCACCAACTCGATTTCTCCGAAGCTGTCGATCACCTGACCGGTCAGGATTCCCGTTATCACCGTGACGCGTATTATTTCATCCGCGAAGCGCTCGACCATGCCGTGAAGCTGCGCAAGCGGCAGCTCGGCGAGGTGGGGCACGTGACCGGCCAGCAGATATGCGAGGGGGCCAAGCAAGTGGCCCTGAAGCAATACGGCCCCATGGTGCCCACTGTGCTCGCCTACTGGGGAATCTCAAAAACCGAGGACTTTGGCGAACTCGTGTGGAACCTCATCGACCTGGGCGTCTTCGGAAAGACGGACAAGGACTCGCGCCGGGATTTCACCACGGTCTTTTCGTTCCACGACGCCTTTGTGGAGCCATTCCTGCCGGGCAAGCCACCGCTTCCCCCTGGCCGGCAGGTGCAGACGGAGCGCGTGAAGCAGTGATTTCAGTGGTATTGCTTACCCGGTATGAGCCGCCAAATGCCGCTGCGGCAGTGGTCATTTTCGCTGTTTTGATTGTCTACAGCCTGCTCATGAGCTGGCTACGCGCCAAACGCCGTGCCCGCATGCGGCCACCCACCATTCGCAAGCCCGACAACCTTTCCTGACCCCTCAGACGCCCGTTACACCATGTCTTTAGAACTGCCACCGCACAACGCCCGCATTTTCACACTGCCCAACGGCCTCGAGATCCTCGTCCGCGAGGACCGCTCCGCGCCCGTGGCCAGCGTGCAGGCCTGGGTGAAGACCGGCAGCATTCACGAGGACAAGTGGCTGGGAGCCGGGCTCTCCCACTTGCTGGAGCACATGCTGTTCAAAGGCACGCCCACGCGCGGCCCGCAGGACTTCGCGCGCTCGGTGCAGGATCACGGCGGCTACATCAATGCCTACACCTCGTTCGACCGCACGGTGTATTGGATCGATGTGCCCGCGACCGGCGTGGCGGCTTCGCTGGATTTGTTGTCCGACGCGATCATGAATTCCACGCTCCCCGCGGATGAGCTGGAAAAGGAGCGCGAGGTGATTCGCCGGGAGTTTGCCATGGGGTTCGACGACGCGGACGGCATGGCGGGCAAGCAGCTCTTTGCCACTGCCTTTGCAGTGCATCCGCTGCGGCACCCCATCATCGGGCACCTGGATGTCTTCAACGCCATCACCCGCGACGATCTCACGGCCTACTACCACGCGCGTTACGTGCCGAATAATGTGTTTTTCGTAGTCGTGGGCGATGTGGATGCCGATGCCATACACACACAGCTCGCTGCCTTCTTTGCGACGCACCCGCGCCGCGCCCTGCCGGATGTGCTGCTGCCCCGCGAGCCCGCCCAGTTGGGCCGCCGCGAGGCGCATACGGAGTTCGACACGGAACTTACCCGCTTCGGCCTCGTATGGCACGTACCGGAAATCACGCACCCCGACATGCCCGCGCTCGATCTGCTTGCCATGGTGCTCGGTGGTGGCCGCAGCGCGCGCATGTATCGCCGCCTGCGCGAAGACCTCGGCCTCGTCCACGGTGTGGATGCCTGGTGCTACACCCCCGCCAGTGCGGGACTCTTTGGCGTGGATGCCGTGCTCGACCCCGAGAAGAAGGACGATGTGGAGCGCGAGATTCTGGCGATGATCGAGGAAGTGAAAACCAGCGGCGCCTCGCTGGCCGAACTCGACAAGGCGCGCCGGCAATTCCTTGCCAGCCAGATTGGAGCGCTCACCTCCATGCGCGGCCAGGCGGGCGACATCGGCAGCAACTGGCTCTACGCCCGCAGCCTCACTTTCACGCACGACTACCTCGAGTCTTCGCAGCGGGTGACCCCGGACGATCTGCGCCGGGTGGCGATTCAATATTTCAGGCCGGAAAATCTCACGGCCTCCTCGCTCAACCCGCGCGGCACGCTTTCCAAGAGTGAGTCCAAGGTGCACACCAGCGAGCGTTCGGAGCTCGAGACATTCACGCTGTCCAACGGTCTGCGGCTCATCGTCCGCGAGGATGCGCGGCTCCCGCTCGTCTCCATCGCCGCCGCCTTTCAGGGAGGATTGCTCGCCGAGAATCTCGAGAAAAACGGCATCTCCCGACTGCTCGCCCGCACTCTCCTCAAGGGCACGAAAAAGCGCACCGCGGAGCAAATCGCCGACGAGATGGAAAGCGCAGGCGGCGCCATCGGCAGCGACAGTGGCAACAACAGCCTCAGCGTAACCGCGCGCGTGCTCTCGCCCGATCTGGCGCTGGGCATCGATTTGGTGGCCGATGTGCTGCTGAACGCCGAGTTTCCCGAAAAGGCCGTGAGCCGCGAGAAAGAGGTGCAGCTTGCATCCATCAAGGCCGACGAAGAAGAGCTGACGAGTGTTGCACGAAACGTCCTGCGCTCGCGTCTCTTTGGCACGCATCCCATGGGGCTGCGCGGCCTGGGCACACCGGACAGCGTTCGAGCGCTCACCTGCGACGATCTGGCTGCCTCCCGCAACCGCATCGTGAGCGGCAAGAACGGCGTCATCGCCGTGTTCGGCGCGGTGAATGCCGTCGAGGTGCGCGACATGATTGAGCGGGCGCTGGGTAGCATGCCCGCAGGCCAGCGGGCCTTCGAATCCATCCCGGTGGCCGACCCGATTTTGGAGAGCGCAGACTACATCGAGCAGCGCCCCAAGGCGCAGGCGGTGGTGATGGCGGGCTTCCCCGGTGCGGATTTCTATTCCCCCGATCGCGCCGCGCTGGACCTCATCGACGAGGCCTGCAGCGACATTGGTTCACGGCTCTTCAACCGCATCCGCGAGCAGATGGGCCTGGCCTACTTTGTGGGCAGCAGCAACCTCATGGGCCTGGCTCGCGGCGCATTCACCTTCTACCTCGGCACCGACCCCGCAAAGCTCGACGACGTGCGCGCCGCCCTCACGGAGGAAATCGGCAAACTCGCCACCGGAGGCCTGCACGAGGACGAACTCGCCCGCGCCAAAGCCAAGCTGCTCGGCGCCCAGGAAATCCGGAATCAAAGCAACGACGCCCTCGCCTTCTCCTGCGCGCTCGACGAACTCTACGGCTTCGGAGCCGGCCACTACCGCACCCTCCGCACCCGCATCGAATCCGTCACGCTGGAGCAAGTCCGCGAAGTCTGCGCCCGCTACTTCACCCAGCCGTGCATCACGGCCATCGTAGCCCCACCCAAGTAACTAACACGCAGTCCAGGTATGGCGGGTGATCTTAAACGGAAGCGGCTGATTGTGGCATGGGGGCCACAAGCCTACGCCAGTTCTTGGAGTGCGGCAGCCCTCTGCCGCTTTGATGCGCTGACGAAAAACAAAAAGCACCGCTCTTGCCTGCACCTC
>JAYUWZ010000962.1:0-2776 GCA_043753265.1 Verrucomicrobiaceae bacterium | reverse complement strand
TTTTTGCCTGCCTCTCGCGCTTACGAGCACCAGTGCCAGCAGGAGCAGAAGGTGTGGAAGCCGCGACCGTGCGGGTCGGCCCAGGCATCGCTGACGGTTGTGGCGCGATTCGCAGCGGCGGGGACATCGGCTGCCAGCTCGGCGAGTTCCTTGTGGAAAGGGCGGTCTTCCTTTGCGAAGCCGAGGAAGATCAATACCGATTGGATTGGCAGGTTCTTCGTGTAGCCAAGGGGAGTCTTGAACTTCGACAAGCTGCGGACGTGGGTATCCAGCCGCGCCTTTTGCCACCGGGCTGCAAAATCGTGATGCGGATCCACGCGGTAAGCGTTTCCAAAAACGGCGCACCTTTATTTTCGAAAGGCGCACGAGTTGGATAAAGATTAGAGCACCATCCGGCTGGAGGAAATAAAACTGGCCATCCCGAAGCATGGCACCCTGCGGGCTTGTCAGGTCCGTCATTTCCAGTTCTTCCAGCGCAGGCTTGAGCACGAAATTCCAATCACCCCAGTTTTCCTGGTCGGGCTTTTCCAGGCCCCGCGCCTCGCTGATTGCGTAGAGCCCGAGGGGCTTTGCGCTTTCGTCGTAGCGCCGGAAGGCGGCGGACAGCTTGGTGATGAGTTCGGTTGCGTTCATTGGCGAGGCGCGTTGGTCGCGCTTTCTGCAAATCCATATTGCTCGTCGCGTGCCAAGTTGGCTCAGCGCTCATGTTAGGACTATGCAAGATGCTTACGGGGAGAGTTTTGTGGTCATTTTCTCCGAATCACACGCTTTCACATCCCCTGTTGCCTTGCCTCGTTCACGATACTATAAGCTCGTATCGTATCTTTTCCGCTATGCCTTCAAAGCGTCTCGTAATTCTCGGAATTCTTGGCACGCAGCTCGACCGTGGGGTCGGGCCGCGTCGTTGGGAGGAGTGGCGCCCAACGGTTTCGCTTTGCCAGCATGAGGAGTTGCTGGTGCATCGCGTGGAACTGCTCCACGACGCGAAGAACGCGCCCACGGCCGAGACGGTGGCTGGGGATATTGCAAACGTGTCGCCCGAGACGGAGGTGCGGCGTCATGTGCTGGAGTTTCGCGACCCGTGGGACTTCGAGGAGGTGTATGGCGTGCTCGCGGACTTTGCGCGCAGTGTGAAGTTTGCGCCGGAAAAGGAGGATTACCTCGTGCATATCACGACTGGCACGCACGTGGCGCAGATCTGCCTGTTTCTACTCACGGAATCGCGGCGACTGCCGGGACGGCTCATCCAGACATCACCGCCGCTGGAGCGCGAACGGGGTTCGCCGGGGCGTTATGCGATTATCGATCTCGATCTCTCGCGGTATGAT
Source organism: Verrucomicrobiaceae bacterium (assembly GCA_043753265.1). GTDB lineage: Bacteria > Verrucomicrobiota > Verrucomicrobiia > Chthoniobacterales > Chthoniobacteraceae > SXWH01. Next base: position 1,448 of record JAYUWZ010000962.1, on the reverse strand, counting down.
CGCATCGCGGTGCGCTTTGCCGAGGAGCAGCGCGAGGCGCGCACGTTTTTGAAAAGCGGCATCGCCACGCGCAATGCGGCGTTCAACCGGATGATTGACGAGATCGAGCAGGTGGCCATCGCCTCAAAGGAACCGATGCTGCTCATGGGGCCGACGGGTGCAGGCAAGTCGTCGCTCGCGCGGCGCGTGTTTGAGTTGAAGAAACAGCGTCACCAACTCACGGGAGAATTCGTAGAGGTAAACTGCGCGACGCTGCGTGGCGACACTGCGGCAAGCACGCTTTTCGGGCATGTGCGCGGGGCGTTTACCGGAGCCCAACGCGACCGGCCAGGGCTGCTGCGCTCGGCGGATGGCGGACTGCTCTTTCTTGATGAAATCGGCGAACTCGGCGCGGACGAGCAGGCCATGCTGCTGCGAGCGCTGGAGGAAAAGCGATTCCTGCCCGTGGGTGCGGATCGCGAGGTGGCGAGCGACTTTCAGCTCATCGCAGGGACGAATCGCGATCTCATGGGCGATGTGCGTTCGGGCGGATTCCGCGAGGATCTGCTGGCGCGCATCAACCTATGGACGTTTCAACTGCCTGGCCTCGCCCAGCGGACTGAGGACATCGAGCCAAACCTCGATCACGAACTGGAGGCCGCTGCTGCACGATTGGGGCGCAAGGTGGGAATGGCGAAGGATCTGCGCGCTGCATTTTTGGATTTTGCGAAATCACCACGAGCGAAATGGAACGCAAACTTCCGCGACCTCAATGCGGCAGTGACCCGCATGAGCACGCTCGCGCCGGGGGGCCGCATCACCCGTGCGGTGCTCGATGCGGAGCTCGCTCGCCTGCAGTCGGCATGGCATACACCGCCAGCAGCGGATTCGGATGACGCAGTGCTGGTATCGGTGCTCGGCAGCGATGGCGCGGCGAAGCTGGATCTCTTTGATCGTGCACAACTTGCATGCGTGATTCGCGCGTGCCGCACCTGCGGCACGCTGAGCGAGGCGGGACGGATTTTGTTTTCAGTGACGCGGGGGAAGCGCAAGGTGACGAATGACTCTGACCGGCTGAGGAAATACCTCGCAAGGTTTGGGATTACTTGGGCTGCTTGTGTGGTGATGAAGTAGGGAATGAGCCACGGGAGATCTCAGCTGGAGCGGGCGACGCCTTGGAGTGCGCGTGGCAAGCGTTAGCGCGACACCGCCTTTTGATGGGATTGCGGGTGTGGAGTGGTTTCCCGCTCGCGGTGATGGTCGTTTCGGTTCGAGCGATGACCACCAAGAGATGAACCACCTTTCGCAAGGCGAAGGCGGTGTCGCGCTTAGGCTTGCCACACGCAGTCCAAGGCTTCGCCCTCGTTTTCCCTGTGTGAGGTGCAACGGAATTTTGGACCGGTTTGTTGTTTAGTTAGATGAGAGGATGAGGGATTCGAAGTGGCTGGGGGATTTGTAACCGAGGGAGG
>JAYUWZ010000961.1:0-2778 GCA_043753265.1 Verrucomicrobiaceae bacterium | reverse complement strand
CGAGCAGCGACCCATCAGTGGGTCATTAAGATACGTTGAACAAAATCAAAGGAGCTTCGTCCAAATCTCCATGCGTACCTCGTTCCTCTCTCTGGCTGCGTGTGCATTCATGGCAGGTGGTGTCTTTGCTGCGGACCCCACCGTTTACGAAAGCGACGTCGATTTCCTGCTGAAGGAATGCGAAAAGCAGGCCGGTCACTTTTTCCCGCAGAAGGGCATCGAGTGGGCAAAAGTTTCGGAGCAGTTCCGCAAGGAAGTGGTGGAGGTGAAGACCGATCCCGATTTCATCAAACTCGTGGCGCGTCTGCTCGCGAGGTTACGCGATGGGCATGCCGGAATCGTCGAGAGCAAGGTGAAAATGCCCGACGAGGCGAAGGGCCGGCGCTATACCGGGCCGCGCGTGCACCTGGTGACCATCGGCGAAAAGATCTATGTGCGCGCTGCCTTTGGGGATGCGGAGCAACGCGGCATCAAGGCAGGGATGGAAGTCCTGCGCGTGGACACCAAGCCCGCCCGCGAATGGCTGGATGCGCGGGTGGCGACGCTGAGCGATGACCGGGGCTACAGCACCCGGCACCAGGCGGTGTATGCGGCATGCCACTGGGGGCTGGCGGATTGGGAAGGAACAAAGATCACGTTTGAGTTGCGCGAGGGCGCGAACGAAAAGGGCGTGGCCATCACACGGAATGGCGGACCCAACTACGCACCCTTTGGCCCCATGGCTCCGCCAAAAGACCTGAAGGCCACTGGCCGGCAGAGCTATGGCAGGACGACCGGCGGCTTTGGGTATATTCATCTGCGCGATGTGCCGGGCGATCTCCCTGCGCAGCTCGACACGATGCTGGAGGGCATTGGCGATGTGCCGGGGCTTATTCTCGATGTGCGTGCCAATGGAGGAGGGGGCTGCGACCACGATGCGGTGTTTGCCCGCTTTGTGGCCGCAGGCGAAAAATGGCGGCAGTATACGGGCCAGGGAAAGCGGCCCTTCACGGGGCCGATGGTGGTGATTGTGGATGCCGGCGTCCGCAGCGCGGGCGAGACGATTGCGGGCATTTTCAGCGAGGATGGACGCGCCTACATGATCGGCGATGCACCCACGGCGGGCATGTCCTCGCAAAAGCGCCGCATCGCGTTGCCAAGCGGGCTCGCGACGGTGAGCATCTCCGTGGCGAGCAACAAAGGGCGCTTCAATGGAGGCAAGGGAATCGAGGGCATCGGTGTGCCGCCAATGGAAGTAACGCCCTACGATCCCGCGGACATCGCAAAGGGCATCGACACGCAAATCCGCCGCGCGGAGGAATTGCTGAAAGGCGGCTTGCCGAAGGAAAAGGTGGCGTACGAGGCGACGCGGAAATCCGTGGCAAAATGAGGAGCTACTTCACAGGCGGCCCGCTTTTGAAAAGCGTCAGCCATGTTTTCATGAGCGCATCGGCGGGTTTCTTTGGGTCGAGGTCTGCTTCGGGCGTGCCCCAGTAAAAGCCGATCCAGCCTTGCGCGTGCTTGGTGGAGGCGGTGACGAATTTTGAAAATTCCTCCGGCCCGCAAAAGAGGGGCGCGGTTTCCTCGATGACCACAGGCTTTCCGGCAGCGGCGAATGCGGCGAGCACTGCCATGTCTTCCTCCAGCTTGCCGGGGCGCGGGTAGAGATGCACACAGAGGAAATCCAGCGAGGGTGCGATGACGGTGGGGACCGTCCCGGAAGTCATCCCCGGCTTGTCCAGACTCCAATCCACGAGGCCCACGGTGATGAGGTGTTTTGGGTCGTGCTTGCGGATTGCCCCGGCGAGCTTGTCCACCCACTGCTTTGCAATCTCGGGCCGGGCGCGGCCTGCCGAATCACGGGTGATGTACTGCACGAAGTGTTTGCCGCCAAACGCGGGTCCGAGCCATTGCTCTCCGCGGCCACTGGCGACGACCGGTTCGTTCATGAGGTTGTAGCAAAAGACCGCGGGCGAGTCCTTGCAGGCAGTGGCGATGGCTTCCCAAAACTTTGCCTGCGCACCCCATCGCCCAGCCTCGTCGAGCGCATCGTACCACGCGGGCACATCGGCCTTGTGGTAGCAGCCGAGGCCGGTGAGATCGAGATAGATGCCAGTTTCCTCGGCCAGCGTGAGCAGGCGGCGGAGCTGGCGGAGATTCGGCTCATCCGGCTCGGTGGTGCTGCGCATGAAACGGCCAAACTGCAGATGCACACGCACCACATTGCCGCCCAGCGCCTTCATTTCGCGAAAGTCGCCCACTACGGTTTCCCACTCGGCGTTCCAGTAATCTTCAATCAACCGCCCGCCCTGATCGTGATCGTAGTTAAAGCCCCAAGGTGTAAAACCCTGTGCAGTCCCGGCGAGACGAAAGCCAGTGGCAGTGGCCTCAATCGCAGGCATCGGCGGCGGCGCGGCCGAGACGATCGCAGCAAGAAACACGAGAGGGAGGAGGAGGCGGTTCATGGGGGAAAGCGTCTCTTGTGGAAGTGGGAGTGGCAAGAACGGGGAGGGGTGGCTTTACAGCGTCTGGAGACGCTCAAAAACACGGGCGAAGCCTTGGACTGCGTGTGGCATTCGAGCGGAGCGAGAAAGCCTGCCTAAGGCAGCCCCGTAGGGGTGCGAGCGGAGGCGAGCAGCAACCCTAAGCGCGACACCGCCTTTGGAAGGGATTGTGGGAGGGGGGAGGCTTACTTGATCGGGGTGATGGGCGTTTCATTCGAACGCGGGCTGCCAAAATGAACCATCATTCGCAAAGCGAAGGCGGTGTCGCGCTTAGGCTTGCCACACGCAGTCCAAG
>JAYUWZ010000960.1:0-2780 GCA_043753265.1 Verrucomicrobiaceae bacterium | reverse complement strand
GATGGTGGAGGGGGAATTTCGGCAGGGCTGGCAGGGAAAATCATGCGGATCCCCTTGCGATCACTCAGCCATACCACCCTCCTCCTTCGCCCTCCATCCAAAGCGGCAGAGGGCTGCCGCACTCCAAGAACTGGCGTCACTCTGTTCGCTCCTTTCCCCTTTAACCCGCCCATACTTTAAATCACGCCCTGGCTGCGCGCGAACCTGGTGTGTGCGTTTTCTTGCCATGGCAGCGCCACTGCGGTGATGTGGGCGGGTACATGAGCACTTCCCTATTTGATCTTTCGAAGGATATCGCAGTGGTGATTGGCGCAACTGGTGTGCTGGGTGGGGCGCTGGCCCAAGGGCTGGCGCTGGCCGGAGCGCGGGTGGCGGTGCTGGGACGCAATGTGGCGCGCGGGCAGGCGCGGGTGCGGGAAATCGAGAAGGCTGGCGGACTCGCGGAGTTTTTCGAGGCGGATGCCACCAGCAAGGACAGCCTGCGCAAGGCTCACGAATCGATTGCGGAAAAATTTGGCCTGCCGACGGTGCTGGTAAATGCGGCGGGCGGGAATGACCCGAAGGTGACGGTGACGCCGGAACGTCCTATCGAATCGATCGAGATCGAGGACTGGCGGATGAATTTTGAGATGAACCTCGTGGCGGGCGTGCTGCTGCCGTGCCAGGTGTTTGGCCCGTCGATGTGCATCGCGGGCAAGGGCAGCATCATCAACATCGCCAGCGCCAGCGCGAAGACTCCCCTCTCCCGCGTGGTGGCCTATAGCGCGAGCAAGGCGGCCGTCCTTTCGCTCACGAAATTTCTCGCGCGCGAGTGGGCGACGAAGGGGGTGCGGGTGAATTCCATCACGCCCGGATTTTTCCCCGCAGAGCAGAATCGCAAGCTGCTCTTCAATGAGGACGGCTCCCCAACACCGCGCACGCAGGCCATCTGGGGGCACACGCCGATGAAGCGCTTTGGTGAGAGCGAGGAGTTGGTGGGGGCTTGCGTGTTCCTCGCGGCGCACAAGGCTTCGAGCTTTGTGACGGGATCGGATTTGGTGGTGGATGGCGGATTCCTTTCCCAGACCATTTGATCAAACGTCCAACGCTGAACGTCCAACATCCAACATCCAACATCCAACATCCAACATCCAACATCCAACATCCAACGCCCAACGTCCAACGCCCAATGGCGCAAGCGTGGGAAGGGAGTAATCCTTCCTACTCTGGTGCTAGGATCGCCACTCGATTGTCTCCGAATACAAGCACGCGGATGGGTGCGATAGGATACTCCTCGTGTGCGTATTCTGGATCCCTCAGAACGATTAGCCAAAACGGGCCTTTGCCGAAGTCGGCAGCTTCGTGAGGAAATTGTTTGGCGTCGAAGATGCATTCGGCCTTGGAGACGAAGCGGCCTTTAATGGGGGTCTTCTGCTTTTCGAGAGCTTTCCTTGCAGTCCCGATAGCTTCTTCCATCGTCATGGCAGGCGGCTTGCGAGCGGGAAAATCCGCGCGCGGGCGTGGAGCATTCTCGGTGATTTGCGCCTGAGTGGAGATGGAACAGACCACGCCGATAATCGCACAGAGAAAGATTTTTGGGATGTTCATGGCGTGTTCGAATTAAGCGCACCGTCTGCAAACTCCGTAGTGAATAGATGGGGCCGGAAGGGTGGGCGGTCACGAAACAGTCGTGTTATGAAAAAATCGCTCCCCAAAAATGACGGTGACAAAAAACCTTCTGTGCCACGTGAAGACCCGCTGGCTCGCGACTCCCGAGGGAAGGCAAGTCGTGGGGAAATCCGCAAGTTGACCAATGTGCGCTCTCCACGCGAGTCGCGCACGAATTGACCGCCAATTACTTCCCGTAGCCTTCTGCGGGGGTGCCGTCGTCTTTGAGTTTGCCACAGGCCCAGAGGAGGCCACGGGTAACCACACCGAGATACTCGGGGGTTTCCATTGTGGCGTTGGAGTGGCCTAGAGTGGTGGAAAAGACTCGGGCAGTTTCGTAGGTGTTTACCCAGATGACGACGTGGTTCTTCTTGGTGTCTTCGCCGTAGGCCTTGGCGAGGGGGACGGTGTTGGGCCAGACGAATTCGTTTTTGTAGAGTTCGTCCTTCGGGTTGAGCCACTTGGCGGGAAAGCCTTTCATTACCGGGTGCTCGGGCTTGATGTTCTCCACGTTGAGATCACGATTTTTCTCGTGACTGAGGGAGGTGATGCCGACGACCTTGCGCCACTCGTCGGTGGTGCCCTTGCGATAGCTGTGGGAGGAGCAGTGGAGCATCACTGCGGGCACGCCGGCCTTGTGGGCGGCGGTGATTTTTTCGATGAATGCGTTGTCGTCCACGGCTCCGAAGCATTCGTTGTGGACGATGACGTCGAAGCCTTTCCACCACTCGGGTTTCTCGTAGATGGACACCTTGTGGGAGCGCTCATCCTTGCCCTTGGGGGCGTCCTCATGGACGATGACCCACTCGACATTGGCGCGGGCCGAGATTCCCTCGCTGAGGATGCGCTTCTGGTTGGTGTAGTCGTGGCAGCATCCGCCGCAGACCATGAGGGCGCGGATGGGAGCCGAGTGCGCGACTGTGCCTAGGAGGCAGAGCGCGAGAAGGAGGAGAGTTCGGAGGAGAAGGGGCATTGATTTAAGATTTAGGAGTTAAGATTTAAGATTTGCTTCGAGGCGGGCAGATCGAGCGGGTTTGAGGTGCAACGGAATTTTGGACCGGTTTGTTGTTTAGTTAGATGAGAGGATGAGGGATTCGAAGTGGCTGGGGGATTTGTAACCGAGGGAGGAGTGC
>JAYUWZ010000959.1:0-5990 GCA_043753265.1 Verrucomicrobiaceae bacterium | reverse complement strand
GCAACTGGGCCGGGTGCAACAGTGCCACCCAGCACTATGACATCGCCAAGAATACCGCCGTTGCCGCCGAGTGTGCCGTCAGCATTCACTGTGGTGGCGCTGCCTGAGATGTTTCCATTTATGGTGAGGATACCCGCATTGACGGTGGTCGATCCCGTGTAGCCGCTATTGCCTGTGAGCACCCACTGGCCGGGGCCATTCTTGATGACACTCGTGGCGCCCGCAGCTTGACCGATGGCTGCGGCGAAGATGTTCGCCCCTGTATTGCTGCCGGTGAAGGTGAGGGTGCGGTCGCCAGGATTCTCAAAGAAATCCGGCGAGCCGGTGGCGGTGAAGCTTACCGTTGCCGCCGGGTTGCTGCCGGAGGCATCGAACGTCGCGCCACCCAGGGTGCTCACCCGGATGGAGCGGTCGGTGCTTTGCGCCGTGGAGCCTGTGTATTGCAGGATGCCGCCGCGGAAGAGGATGCCAACATTGCCCCCCACGTCGTCCGTTAGGTTGCGATTTCCGAGGCCACCACTCGCGCCGTAATTGGAGAGGGTGCTGACGTTCAAAATGCCGCCCTCCAGCGTGGTGACGCCCTTGTAGCTGCTCGGGGTGGTGATGAGCCATTTGCCGGCACCCGATTTGGTGAGGTTGATCGTTGTCGTTCCCGCGATGTCGTTGATGGGCATCGCGAATGTGTTGTCGCCGGTGTTGCTGCCAGTGAGTGTGAGGGTGCGGTTGCCGGCCTCCTGCCAGAAATCGGGCGACTGCGTATTGCGGGAGAAAGTCAGCGTTGCATCGGGTGTGGCACCGGAGGCGTCGATGGCACCGCCGCCGCCTACAATACTGATGCGAATCGCGCGATTGGTGGTCTGTGGCGTGGAGCCCGTGTATTGGAGCGTGCCGCCTCGGAAGAGGATGCCGACATTTTGGTTGCCCTCAGCGCCAGCGTCGCGATTTCCGAGGCCGCCATCGGTCCCGTAGTCGGAGACGTTCGCCACGTTCACAATGCCGCCCTCCAGGGTGGTGACGCCGGTATAGGAGTTCACGCTGGCCAGAGTGAGGGTGCCGTTGCCTTGCTTGGTGAGCCCGCCGGTGCCGGAGACGATGCCGCTGAGGCTGACCGTGGCATTTTGATGATTCACGGTGCCGCCGAGTGTGGTGAGAGAAACGCTGTTCGAATAGGTGTGGCTGCCCACGGGCGACAGGATGCCACCGTTCAGGGTGATGGCCGCATTGGCCAGCGAGTTGTCGTTGTGTGGCAGGAGCGTGGCACCCTGGTTGACCACGAAGCCTGCGACGTTGGTGCTTCCACCCAGGATCCCGACGGCGATGCCGGGATTGAGCGAAAGGACGAATCCCTGGCCGTCGAGGTGCACGATGCCGTTGCCGGTGCTCGTGGTCCAATCCACGCGCCCAATATCGATCCGGGCCAGGGCAGTGCCGCCGATGGCGGAGTCGCTGCCGAGCGTAAGGGAGCGAACCTGGAGACCCGCGCCATTGTTTGCGGTGGATTTGGTGAGCGCGCCGGGATTTCCCGCGCCGCCGCTACCGTTTATGATGATGGGCTGGGTGTAGCCGGAGAGCTCTGCGTTCGCGAGATCCAGCGTGGCACCGATGGCCACGGTGATGGATCCACTGAAGGCCCCGAGGGCCTGATTATTCGCCGCGACCACGGTGCCGGCAAGGATGTTGGTGCCGCCGCTGTGGGTATTGGCCTGATTCAGTGTGAGGGTGCCGTTTCCGTTTTTGGTCACGATGCCGGAGCCGGAGATTGCATATCCAGGCGTCTGGCTGCCGCCCACGTTGAAGCTCAATTCCGCATTGTTGGTCACGCCGCTGGTCGCGAGCGGTGCATCATGGGGCACCGTGCCGTCGCCAAGTTCCAGCACACCTTGATTGATCACCGTGGAGCCAGTGTAGGCTTGCGCGGACTGTATCGAGACGATGCCCATACCGTCCTTAGTGAGCCCGGCGGAACCGCTGATACTGCCCCCCGATAGCGTGTACGGGGTGGTGTTATTAAAGGTGACCCCGTTCGGGATAATCGTGTCCCCCTGCAAGGTGACATTGAAGGTGCTGGCCGTGTCGTCGAAGGTGACCGAATCGGCAGCGAAAAATTTTGTGGGCGTGATGCCGATCGTCCAGTTCGTGGTGATCCCCACGTCCCATAGGGTCGGGTTGGTGCCGTCGTTGCCCACCCACTTGATGGCACCCGGCGTGAAATCCACGAGGAGCTGCGTTGCGGCACCGCTGGCACCATTGAGGTAGATGTTGCCGCGGCCGGAGAAAATGAAGTTGCTCCCAAGCCCTCCCGCGGTGCCGGTGATGCCGCCGAGCGCCTCCAGCGCCACCACGCCAGTGCCGGGAGTGACCAGCGAAGGCACCACGGTGACCGTGGCTCCCGTGGCATTGGCGGAGGCCGCGCGGAGCACGGCAGGGGTGGACGGGTCGAGATTCAGGATGCTGTTTCCGGTGAAGGTAAGGCTGCCCGTGGTGAAGCCCTCGCCGCCAATCCCGCCACCGCTGACGGTGATGTTGGACGTGAGCGAGCCTGCCACATCCAGCCGCCCGCCGGTGATGGTCGTCGGGCCGGTGTAGGTATTCGCCCCGGAAAGCACCTGGATGCCGGCGCCGGTTTTCACGAGGCTGATCTGGTTTGCCGCGCCGTTGTCGCTGATGACGCCGCTGAAGAGGGAAGTGCCGCCCGGCTTATTAATGGTGAGCGTGCTGGTGGCCGCGGCGGCGCTATTGATAATGCCGCCCGCGCCCGCGAGCGAGGCGACAGTCTGGGTGTTGCCATTCAGGTCCAGCGAGGAGCCGAGGGCGATTTGCACATTCGTGGCCGAGGGCAGGATATTGATACCGCCCGTACCGTCGCCGGGGTTGCTCGACACACCGACGACTTCCAATTCGCGATATCCCACGTGCCCGTTTTCCTGGGTCGCAAAGTTGATGCGCACGGCAGCCGCCTGGGCGGCCACGAAGCCCCCGCTGGCGGTGAGCGTCGAGAGGAGATTGAAGGTTGTGCCATCGTAGCTCACCGCGCTGTTGGGGATGGGGATGAAGGCCCCCGGGTCCAGCACTGTCGCGTAGCTGATGGAGCTGATATCGATGCGGTCGCGGCCTTCATCGTTCCACGTGGAGTGGATGTTGATGGCGGAAAGATCGTAGCCCAGGGTACTGGTGGGCAGCGTGTAGGTGATTACCTGGCCGGTATTCACCGTGTAGGCGTTGCTGGAGCCGGAACCGGCGGTGCCGTCTGTCATCGTCGCGGGATTTCCCGTGCCTTCCCCCGCACCGGCTCCGGTATTCGCGGAAGGCGTGAGGCCCAGGATCAGGTTATTGGCCGCCGGGGAAAAACCGGTGTTCGGCGCAAAGCTCGAGTTCGTGTAGGCAGCAGTGCCGATGTTCAATCCCGATGCCACGGCTGCGAGCTTGAGTACCCCGCTGCTGATGACCGTGTCCCCGGTGTACGTGCTGCCGCCGCTATTCAGGGTGAGGGTGCCCGCGCCGTTTTTCTCGAAGTTGCCGGTACCAGAAAGCCTGCTGGTGAGCGTTTGCGCCGCGGTATTGGCAATCTCCAGTGTGCCCGCGCCAAGGACGATTTCCTTTCCATTGTCTGTGATGGGCCCGGTGAGCGAAACCTTTCCCGCGCCGGATTTCATTACGGTGCTTTGGAAGGTCACGGGTGCCGAAATGGTATGGGTGCCGGAGCTTGCCGCGACCACCGCGACCGCGCCGATATCCGCCTGCAGGGTGAGTGCGCTGGCACCTGCGACCGTCCACGCATTCGTTCCTGCGAACCGCACGTGGCCCACTGTCTGCGCGGCATCGAGATTGATGCTGGTGGGTGCGCCTTGCGCGGCGAAGTCTGCATTGGCACCGACGGAATTGGGCGCAGCCACTCCCCACGTGGAGGTGGTCCAGTCTGCACCGCTGGTCCACGCATTGTTGAACACTTGCTCCGTGGCAAAGCCGTAGAAGTGGAACGAGTTGGTCAGATTTTGGGGCGCTATGTTGACGGTCTCTGTCGTGCCCGTTGCGGTAAAGGTGTAACGGAGCAGGTTCAACTGTCCCTGGCCGGCGGCACCGATGTTTTCATCGAATACGGTGCTCGCCCCGCTGGAGGAGGTGAAGGTTTGCACGCGCTGGCCGGCCGCTTCCCATGAGCGGTTGTAAAAGGTGAGCGAGTAGGTCTGGCCGACGGTCAGTCCATTGAGCGCAAGCGAGCCGGGTTTGCCGTCGTAGATAAAGCCATTCGTGAGAACACCTAGTTGCCCTGCCGGGTTCGTTCCGCCTCCGCCAAAAATGGTGGGCATTCCCGCAATAGCATAGTTGGCCCCGGTTGGGTTGCCATTGAAGGAGGCCGAGAAGGGCACTCCATTGATGGTGAGGGCGTTGCCCTGCAGGTTGACCGCATTGAAATAGGTCTTGGTGCTGAGCAGGCCCACATTGGCGTCATTGTCTCCCGTGCCCAGGGCTCCGGTATTGGAAAAAATGGAATCCGCAGCGTGTCCGTGAACAGCAGCCAGGAGGGTCGCGATGGAGGTGAGAAGGATTCGTTTCTTGTTCATGACGGGTTGAGCCAGGGTAGATAGTTGATTTTGGGGACGGAATCCTGTGACCTATGAGAAATCTTTGAGGGCAAATCTCTGAACGGTCATAAGATTGAGGACACCGCGTTTACGCGGGCCAGAATACGTAGCACAAAGCCCGCATTGTCATCGGGATGCAACCCAATTGTTTTGTGAACCTTTCACTCATGTTGGTTTCGTCACGCCACTCTATGGCGGCTACAGGCGTTCCTTCAACCCACTGGGAGCAGGATAATACCGAGGAGGACTGAGGTAGACGTTGGGGTAGTCCCGGCTTTGAAGGAGCGGACGATTGAGTGGGGTTCGACCGCTTCGGATTTTTATACTTTTTTAACACCTTTTGCCCCTGGCTTAATTCACGTTTTTTCGCGGGGCGGCGCATCGTGGTGGCGTCATGCAACCACGCGATTACCTGCAACTCGTCCTCTTTCTTGCCGCGCTCGTCCTGCTCACGCCTTTGCTTGGCGGGTGGATGGCGCGGATCTTTACGGGAGAGCGCCACTTTCTCCAAAAGCCTTTGGGCTGGCTCGAACGGCTCATTTACAAGGGGACTGGAATAAACCCCGAGACGGAGATGTCCTGGAAGCGCTATGCCGGGGCGCTGCTCCTTTTCAATCTCCTGGGCTGCGTGCTGCTCGTGGTGCAGCAGATGACGCAGGCCTGGCTGCCGCTGAATCCGGCAGGCCTTCCGAATGTGCCATTCCCTCTCGCGCTGAACACGGCGGTGTCGTTCATGACGAACACCAACTGGCAGGCCTATTCCGGCGAGGCGACGATGAGCTACCTCACGCAGATGACCGGGCTGGCGGTGCATAATTTCACGAGTGCGGCGACCGGCCTCGCCGTGGCACTGGCGCTCACCCGTGGGCTGGCCCGCAAAACGAGCGCGACGATCGGCAATTTCTGGGCGGATGTTACGCGGGCGACGCTGTATGTGCTGGTGCCGCTCTCGCTGATTCTCGGCGTGATCCTCGTGCAGCAGGGCGTGCCACAGACCTTCGCGCCTTATGCAAAAGCGACGACCATGGAAGGCGCGGAGCAGGTCATCCCGCTGGGGCCTGCGGCTTCGCAGATTGCCATCAAGCAACTCGGCACGACTGGCGGCGGCTTTTACGGAGTGAACTCGGCGCACCCTTTCGAGAACCCCACGCCGCTCACGAACTTTCTGCAAGTTCTCTCCATTCTCGTGCTGCCGAGCGCGTGTCTCTCGATGTATGGCCGGATGGTCGGTGATCGCCGGCAAGGCTGGAGCATCTGGGCGGCGATGATGGTGCTATTCCTCGGGGGCCTGGCGCTCGCGTGGTGGGCGGAGGTGCAGCCGAATCCCGCGACTGGACTTACCGCGTCGATGGAAGGCAAGGAGACGCGCTTTGGTGTTTTCAACAGCGTGCTGTGGGCGACATCGAC
>JAYUWZ010000958.1:0-2781 GCA_043753265.1 Verrucomicrobiaceae bacterium | reverse complement strand
TTGGGAGCGGCCGATTAATCCGCGACCCTATTCCTTTGCATGGACGATTAAACTAGAGGTTGCAGATGGGGGCTTGATTGAAAGCGAAGGCGATGTGAAGTTTATTGCGCCCGCAGACGGCTATCGGCCAATAACTGAATATCACTTCACCGCTGAAGAACGACGCACTTCCATTTCGCGCGACTATTATGTGGTCAGCCGGAATAAGCAGATCTATGGGCGAATGAGGCTTTCGCTGCGCAACCAACCAGGCCGCTCTGAGACCGATGTAGGTCTCCGCGTCTGGCTAAACCCCGCTGGTTCGCGGAACTTGGAATACATCCCGGGCACGCAACCCTCTCCACGCTGAGGGAATGGCCGAGACAAAAGGGGCCGCGAGATCCCAAACAGGGACAGACAGATTATTGGCAATTTTACCGATGCACCAAGTCCCTCAATTCCAAAGGTCAGCCAAATCCGGGTCCTGCCGCGCGTTCTTCTTGATTGCGTTGTTCAGCTCAATCGCTGTCTGCACGCATTGCCGGGCGACGTGGAGGTTTCCCCAGCGGGCCTCGTAGCAGCCGAGATTGTAGTGCAGGATTCCCGTGCGGCGCAGCCAGCCTGGGGCGTCCGAGAGCACGCGGGCCGCTTCATCCGGCTTTTGGAGCTGGTGCAGCGCAAATGCCCGCTGCACCGTAAATTCATCCTCGTTGCGATGCAGCGTCTCGCCACGATGGGAAAGCTTCGCTGCAGAGGAGTAGCGCTCAAGGTGGAGCAGCACACGGACCCGGGCGATGAGCACGTCGGCGAGTTCCTGCTCCACTTCCGGCACCCTGTCCAATTCCCGGAGCCCCTCGCGGAACAATCCGAGATACACGTAACCTTCCGCCGCCTGCAATGCCTTGTATGTCTCCGTGGAGTGCTGGTGTGTGCGATTTGTCAGCGTCAGCATAAGCTCTTGCTTCAGCATCGTGCATGCCACGCCTAATTTCAAGTGGCGGCCCCTGAATTTACAAAAATTCACCGGCCACACTGTCTCATTGCGCCCACTCTGGCGAAAAGCCGCACGCCGTTCTGACACTCCTCGGAGCCTCCGGGAGATCGCAGTTCCGGGTGAAAGTTTGGCAATTCCACGTTTGCGCTTGCCCATTGCGGCGATGGGCGACAACTGATTAGCACGTCATGCCGACTACTATTCAGAGTCTTGGGAAGTGCGAGGTCCGTTCACCGATACACGATATCGGGGCCGTGGAAGCAAGGTTTCGCAACGATAAGGAGCGTGTGCTTTACGAGCACTGCGTGGACGTGGATGCGCCGCCCATGGACCCCAGCGCGCAAAGCACCCTGAGCTTTGAAGTGGCGGGTCCGCGCGAGAAGATCTTTTTCGATCCGCCAAAAATCACCGCCGGCATCGTGACCTGCGGCGGCCTGTGCCCGGGACTCAACGACATCATCAAAGGCCTCGTGATGCAGTTGTGGAACCGCTATGGGGTGACCCGCATTTACGGCTTTCGCTACGGCTACCAGGGCCTTGTGCAAAAATTTGGCCACACGCCGCTCATGCTCAAGCCGGACTCGGTGAAGCAGATTCACCTGCTCGGCGGCAGCATCCTCGGCAATTCGCGCGGCGAGCAGGACATCGGCGAAATGGTCGACACGCTCGAGGATATGAAGGTCGACATCCTTTTCGTGGTCGGCGGCGACGGCACCCTGCGAGGTGCCGAGCGCATCGTGGAAGAGGTGCAAAAGCGCGGCCTGCAAAAGGCTGTGGTGGGCATCCCCAAGACGATCGACAATGACATCCAGTATCTCGACAAATCGTTCGGATTCGAGACCGCGTTTGGCGAGGCCGTGCAGGCTGTGCGTTCCGCACACGCGGAAGCGCTGGGTGCGCCCAACGGCATCGGCCTCGTGCGCCTCATGGGACGCGAGAGTGGCTTCATCTCTTCCTACGCGGCGCTCGCCGATGGCAATGTGGATTTCGTCCTCATCCCCGAGGCGCCTTTCAAACTCGAGGGAGAGCGGGGTCTGCTCGAGGCGGTGCGCTATCGCGTCGCCCGCAAAAAAAGCGCGGTGATTGTAGTGGCCGAGGGCGCGGGCTCCGACTTGATGCAGGGCTACGAGGACATCGACGCCAGCGGCAACAAACGCCCCAAGGACATCGGTGTATTTCTCCGCGATCGCATCACCGCGTTTTTCAAGGAGCGCCGGATCGAGCTGAATCTCAAATACATCGATCCCAGCTACATCATCCGCAGCGTGCCCGCGAATGCGCAGGACAATTTCTTCTGCCAGCACCTCGCCCAGCACGCCGTGCATGCCGCGATGGCCGGAAAGACCGGCATGCTCGTGGGCCGCTGGCATTGCTCCTACGTGCATCTCCCGATTTCCTTCGTCACCCAGGTCGGCCGCCACAAGGTAGACACCGGCGGTGATCTCTGGCGCGCAGTCCTCGAAAGCACCGGCCAGCCGCCGAAGCTTTACTAAACGTCCAACGTCCAATGCGCAAGCGACGGGAGGATGCTGTAGGGCTTAGCAGCTCTACGCCCCGGCCACTTCCCAGCCCTTGCGGTAGGTCCGGCTCACAAACTGGTCTGCTGCGGGTGTCTTGGGAAACTTCATTGCGGCAGCATCCCAATCCAGCGTCTGCCTGGGGAACCGTGTTGCCACGCTTCCGAGCAGCACAGCCTCGGTGAGAGGCCCTGCGTAGTCGAAATTCGCATCGGCCGCCTTGCGTTTGCCCAGCACGGTGTCGATGAACTGGTGCCAGTGGTTGTCGCCTGCCACCTTCTCGTAGTCCGT
>JAYUWZ010000957.1:0-2783 GCA_043753265.1 Verrucomicrobiaceae bacterium | reverse complement strand
AGGAGTCAGGAGTCAGGAGTCAGACACCCAAAGAATTGCTTCCGGCATCTTCGGATGTCGCTTTCCTGTGCTGAGTAAATGGGTTGATCGTTTGGCTGCGAATGCCGAACCTTAGGGCATGCTTACCCGCCGAACGTTTCTTTCCCGTGCTTCTGCCGCTGCGGTGGCTGCGTGTGTGCTGCCTTCGGCATTGGCGCAAGCGCCTGCGCGGCGTTGTCCCATCATCACGTTTACGAAGCCGTTTCAGAAGCTGAGTTTTGAGGACACGGCGGATGTGATTGCGGAGGTGGGGTATGATGGTGTGGAGGTGCCGCTGAGGGCGAAGGGGCAGATTTTGCCGGAGCGCGTGGAGGAGGAGTTGCCGAAGTTGGTGGAGGCCTTGAAGAAGCGGGGGAAGAGCGTTGGGCTTATCACCACGGACATCTTTGGAATCGATGCGCCGCATGCCGAGAAGGTGCTGCGCACGGCGAAGGGGCTGGGGATCACCCGGTATCGCCTGGGCTATCGGAGGTATGACTTGGGCAAGCCCATTCCTCCCCAACTCGATGCTCTGAAGCCTGTGCTGAAGGATCTGGCTGCGATGAACAAAGACATCGGTGTGGTGGGCGGAATCCAGAACCACAGCGGAGCGACGCATATCGGCTGCGCGGTGTGGGACATCTATGAACTGGTGAGGGGGCTGGACCCGGCTCAGTTGGGAATCTGTTTCGATATCGGGCATGCCACACTTGAGGGTGGGCAGAGCTGGCCGGTGCAGGCGCGGCTGATGGAGCCTTGGTTTACGTGTGTGTATGTGAAGGACTTTGCGTGGGAACGAGGGGCGAAGGGCTTTGAGCCAAAGTGGGGGCCGTTGGGTGGAGGGGCTGTGCGCGCGGACTTTGCGAGGTGGCTCAAGAAGTCGGGCTATGCCGGGGAGATATCCCAGCATTGTGAGTACCTTGATGGGGCGAGCGCGGCGGACCGGGCGCAGATGAAGAAGGACCTGGCGTTGCTCAAGGAGTGGCTGGCGTAGAGGGAACTGCGACCCCTATGCGTATGAATTGGCTCTTGAGCCGGACTAAATGAGTTCGCTTCCAGTACCCCATCCGGGGTGGAAGCAGGCTACGCCTTGCCGCCGTAGCTTACGTAGTCGTCGAGGTCGAGGAGGTCGCTCCAGTAATGGATGTCGGTGCGGTCGGGGCCGCACTCGGCCAGGTATTTGTCGAAGAACTCCTGGTCATCGGGGCCGGGCTTGCGCTTGTCGCTGGCGTCGCTCCAGGTTTCGATCTCGGCGGGGGTGTGCTGGTTTTTCCGGTTGGCGAGAATCCACTTCAGCACGTCGCCATCGCCGATGCCTTTTGCCACCTCGGTTTTCAGGGCTTCGGGGTCGATGCCGAGAAAGGTGAGCACACGCTGATCGTTGGGGCAGGCGTAGTGGAAGGAGCCCTGGGTGCCGGTGAGTTCGGCGCGGCATTTGTCGAGCATGCGCGGGACGAGCGCGTAGCCGCCGAGGCGGGCCTTGGGACTGCGCGGGGGGCGTTGGGTCAGGTCGTTCGGATTCATGGTGTGCAGGGCTATTTGAGCGAAAGGGTGGCGGCGAGCGGGAAGTGGTCGGAGACGTGGCGCTGGGTTTCGTCCACGCCCTTGTAAGTGGGCTTGAGGATTGCGGTATTTTTTACCGTCCAGAGTTCTTTCTCCACGAAGATGAAGTCGATGGCGGCGAAGTTGGTCTTGCCGCTGAAACCGTGGAAGGTGCCCTCGGGCTTGGTATCGGTGGCGGTGTAGGTAGAGACCAAGGCTGGCTTTTCGCGGGCGACGAGGGCCTTGCAGGGCGCGCCGTCGAGGGTGGAATTGAAATCGCCGAGCAGGATTGCGGCGCCACCGGCTTCGCGCGCGGCCATGCGATCCCCCACGAGTGCCAGGCCTTTTTCCCGGGCGGGGTTGCTGATGTGATCGAGGTGTGCGTTGTAAATCCACACCACGTCCTTGCCTGCGGTGCCCTTGAGGTCCTTTAGTTTTGCCCAGGTGCAGATGCGGGGGATTGCGTTTCCAAACGATGCGCTGCCGGGAGTCTCGGGTGTGTCCGAGAGCCAGAAGGTGCCGGAGGCGAGGAGCTCGAAGCGGTCCTTGCGGTAGATGATTGGAACGGACTCGTCCTTGTCATCGGGGAGGCGGCCCATGCCGACGAGTGCGAACTGTGGGAGATGCTCGATGAGCCACTCGCGCTGGTTGGGTTTTACTTCCTGGAGACCGGCGAGATCCGCGGTGTCGGTGATGAATTTGGCCACGGCTTCGCGGCGGTTGTCCCAACGGTCGAGTCCGTCGCCTTTGTTGTCGTAGCGGATGTTGAAGGAGAGGACGCGGACGTCCTCGGCGCTGGCGAGCGCGGCGGGGAGGATGAGTAGGGCCAGGAGTGAGGGTTTCATTTTGCCTAGTGCTGTGGTGAGAGTCGGAATGGCCTTTTTAGGTTTGAAAGATTTAAGAACGAAGCGAGGTTTGCGAAATGGGCGATTATCCTTCCCAGGCTCACACCGCGACGAAGTGAGGTCCCTCGATTGCTGCTCGCATTCGCTCGCCCCCTTCGGGCTGCCTTCAGCAGGCGATCTCGCTTCGCTCGGTTCGTTCCTCGCTCGGGATGACTGTTTTAAATAGGCGCTTCGCGCCACTTTGAATTCCACGGGATCTTTCAGTCGCTTAAAGCTCCATCAGCAACTGTGTAAAAATCAGGCAAGGACAAAAGCGGGGTTTTTCAGTGCGGAGTGGAGGTAAGTAAGGAGTTTACGAGCGACAGCAGTGAGAGCGAC
>JAYUWZ010000956.1:0-2783 GCA_043753265.1 Verrucomicrobiaceae bacterium | reverse complement strand
CATCTCCTTTGGCAAGACGGCTCGCAAGCTCACCGCATTCACCGACAACCAGACCGAACTCCGCGACGCCCTCTCCGCGCTGGAGGTGGACGACGTGCCCGGCGAACTCGACGAGGCGCTGCGGCTTGCCCAGGCGCTGGCGCGCACCACGCCCTTCGAGCGCGTGCTGGTGATTACCGATGGCAACCTGCCCGGAAAGACGGACTTCGAGCTGCCCTTCCAACTCAGCCTGCAAAAAGTGCCGCCGCCGGGGCCGAACGCGGGAATCACCTCCTGCAATGCACGCCGCAGCGGCACGGGCGACTGGGACCTCTTTGTGCAAATCTCCTGCACCGATCCGGCTCCCGCCAATACCGCAGTGGTCACGCTCATGGCAGGCACACAGGAGATTGCACGCGAGCAGATCACTCTCGCAGCCGGCGGCGCACCACGCCTCACGTTCAAGGTGACGGCTGACATCGGCGGCGCGGGCGCACTCATCCGGGCAAGCATCCAGCCCGACGGATTCGACTCGCTGGCTTCCGATAACGAAGCATGGCTCTCACTCCCCGCAGTGCGTCCGCTCGATGCCCACGTGCCGGAATCGCTCGCCACCTTCCGCCACGCCCTCGCCGGCGTGGAAGGGCTGCGCATCTTCCCACAAAAAGATACACCCTCGCCCAGCGCTTTCGACCTCGCGATTGGCGACTCGGCCAGCGTTCCGCCAGCCCGGGTCACGTGTACTGTCGGCGCGCTGCCCGAGGAGCTCCGCGCGCTGCTCACCGTGGAGAAAAGCGACGCGACGAGCGTGCGCGCCATCGACTGGCGCAGGGAATCCCCGCTGCTGGAGCACGTGAGTTTCGACGAAGTGCTCTTCATGGACGACCCGGTGATCGCCGCCGGAAAAGACACGAATGCCATTCGCATCCTGGGCTGGGAGCCGCTCGTGGACGGCCCGCGCGGTCCGCTCATGGTGGCCCACCTCGACGAAGTCACTGCGCGGGTGCATTTCACTTTCAACCCCGACCATAGCACCATGCCCTTCCGCGTGGCTTTCCCGGTCTTCGTGTCCAATCTCGCCGCGCACGCCATGCGCCTCGCCGGTCTCTCCGAGGCCAACGCCATCGCCACCGGCGTGCTGCCGCCGCTCGCCGCGGCCTCGGGTGCATCCCTGAAGGTGAGTGGCCCCGGCAATCTCTCCCGTGAGGAAAAGGCCAATGAACGAGGCTTCGTCAGCGGCATCCCCGCCCCGCGCGCTGGCGAATACA
Source organism: Verrucomicrobiaceae bacterium (assembly GCA_043753265.1). GTDB lineage: Bacteria > Verrucomicrobiota > Verrucomicrobiia > Chthoniobacterales > Chthoniobacteraceae > SXWH01. The sequence goes on along the minus strand of JAYUWZ010000956.1, from coordinate 1,536 downwards.
CCCTCACCACCGGGGGCACCACCACTCGCATCGGCGCAAGCCTGCTCAACTCCGCCGAGACAAATCTCACCGCCGTCGACGAAGTAGCCTTCGGCGACCGCATTTCCGTAGCCACCGAAACCACCGTGCCAAAGTCCGACCGCTCACTCTGGTGGATGCTCGCCATCCTCGGCTACGGAGTTCTGCTGCTGGAGTGGTGGTGGTTCCAACGCCGGCCATTCTAAAGCGCGCCAAAAAGTAGGCGAGGTTTTCAACCTCGCTCGGAGCTCGGAAAAGAAAAAGGACGTTCGGGCTTTCTCACTGGAATCAGCCTGCCGCCAGGCTTTGAAGTCGGTGACGCAATAGGCGATTATTTCACCACTGGAGAACATCGACGAAGCGAGCGAAGCCTTGGACTGCGGTGGCAGAGTGTAACGGCGACACCGCCTTCGGAAGGGATTGCGGGTGTGGAGAACCCATTGATGAATCGTCGCGCGTTCATACTTCCGACCACCACACTTATTGGGTTTGGATATATCTTTGCAAAGCGAAGGCGGTGTCGCCGTTACACTCTGCCACCGCACTCCAAGGCTTCGCCCGCGTTTTCGTCACGGCAAGACGATATGCTACTCCCGCTCCACCTCATACCATAGCGTTTTGTGCTGCGGCCCGATCTCCAGCGTGTTCCCCGTCATCGGAATCTCCGCGCGCCGCTGCCCGCGCTCGTCCAGCGCCCAGGCCTTCAGCTTCCCAGTGCCGGGAATCTCAATTTTCGCCGCCGGCCCCTCAACGAGCACCGGGCCTTTGCCCCAATTGCGAGCGACGCTGGTTTTCGTTCCATCGGTCCATTTTTGATCGGTGTTTTCGATGTCACCGGTAGCGGTGATGAGGATGCGTTTGGCGGTGGTAAACTTTCCACCATCCATCGCCGTGAACTGGTAGGAGGCCCATTTATGGCGTGTATCCCCAGGCGTGAGTTTGGGAGTGAAATGTTCGAATTTAGTTCCGGGGTTGAGAACGCCCACCATTGCCGCAGAACCATTCCCGTCCAGACGAGCCAGCTTTGCTTCATTATCCCACCACATTGATGGCACGTCTGTGTGCGATTGCCATTTGCTGCTCAATTCGCTTCCGCCCACAGTTTCACCGTCCGGCATGGGTTTAAAGGATAGTCGGTCATAAGGGAAGGATGGTGGGAGGTGTCTAAAACGTTCATGGAACGAAAAGTTTGGGCCACTTTTTAGCGCGGCTTCGAGCGCGAACTTCCGACTCAGGCTGTCTATGGAGTTCATACCAAGCTCCGACGCCAAATCCCCCCTCCGAAAACTCAACACCGCCCCCGGCAGCGTCGCCATCTTCACCGGATGCCGGTCGATATCGAAGAAGTTATTCACGTGTTCCTGACCCCAGTCGCCACCTCCGCGGTGGCTGTAGCTGAAGGCGAAAACGCCGTCCCAGTCCTGCAACGCTGCAGACGCACACAACAGCGGGAAAGTCTCCGCCGAGTAAGAGTTCGGCGCGGCGTGATTGTACTCCGTGCAGATGAAAGGCTTGCCC
>JAYUWZ010000955.1:0-2784 GCA_043753265.1 Verrucomicrobiaceae bacterium | reverse complement strand
CGCTGCAATCGATACCGCCAAAAAGGAACTCACCCGCTACGAGGCGGAGATAGCCCCCAAGCTAGCCGAGGCCGAGAAAAAGCGGGTGGCAGCAGCCGCTGCCGCCGAAGCCGCAATCAAGGACTACGAGAGCAAACAGCACGCCGCAGCCCAGGCAGGCTTCGAGCAGAGCGCGCCGATCTCCCGCACTTACTCGGGCTGGCAGCCGCTCGACCTCATCGAGTCCAAGGCCACGGGCGGCATTGTGCTCACCAAGCAGCCCGATGGCTCCATCAAGGCCAGCGGCCCCAAGCCAAAGACCACCGACTACGTGGTGAAGGCCGACACAAAGCTCGCGGGCATCACCGGCATCATGCTGGAGGTCATGCTCGTCCCCGAGGAGGCCGGCTTTGGTCCGGGCCGCAATCCGCAGGATGGCAATTTCGTGCTCGGCGAATTCGCGCTAAAGGTCGGCGATGCTGGCACCGGTGCGAATCCCGTGGATGCCAAATTCACCGAGGCCCTCGCCACTTTCAGCCAGGCAAACTTTGAAGTGAAACGCGCCATCGATGGCAAAAAGAACGACGGCAACAGCGGCTGGGCGCTCTCAGGCGGTCTGGGTGCGCCTCACTTCGCCGCCTTCACGCTCGAGAAGCCCATCGGCAATGCCGAAAAGGGCGTGCGCCTGCGCTTCGATATGAATCAGCCGCGCGACGGCGGCTTTGCCATAGCGCGCTTCCGCCTGTGGGCCACCACCGCGCCCGGCCCGGTCTATCCCGGCTACCCCGTGGCAGTCGCCGAGGCCCTCAAAAAGCCCACCGGCCGCACCGATGCCGACAAGGCCGCGCTCGCAGCCTACTGGAAGCAAAACGATCCCGAACTCATGAAGCGCCAGCTCAGCTTCGCAAAGCTCCAGCTCCCGCCCGCCACCGATCCCGGCGTGCTCCAGCGCCGCGACGCCATTGCCACCGCCGAACTCCCCATCAAACTCGACGCTAAACTTGTCCAAATCCGCGCCGACGTGGAACAAAGCAAAACCCAGCTCGCCAACAAACGCCTCACCGGCGCGCAAGACCTCGTCTGGGCTCTCGTCAACAATCCTGCATTCCTGTTCAACCACTGATTCTCAAGGTTCCCTGATATTAATATAATTAAGATGTTACTAACAGGGTTCTTCGTTGCCTTTATGACAGGGCTGTGCGGTTCTTAGCCTATGACCCCCCGCTCATTTTTTCGCCAACTCTCCAAGGCATTTTGCGTCGCAGGAATTGCCTTCAGTTTTGCGGGCATTGCAAACGCCGCCCTCCGCACCGTCACTGACTCTTCCGACAATCCAGGGGCTCCGGTTGCTGGATCCCTGCGCAAGATTATCGAGATAGCAAATCCGGGGGATACCATCGAATTCGGGCCTGCGATCACGGGCACCATCACGCTGGGAGGCGTCGAATTGCTGATTGATAAAAATCTGACGATTTCGGGTCCCGGTGCGCAGATTCTCGCAATCAGTGGGAACAACGCCAGCCGGGTTTTCAAAGTGGCTGGCGGAACGACGGTGAGTCTCTCTGGCCTCACCATTCGTGACGGGAAAGCGCCCAATGGGACGGATGGAGCGGATGCTGATGGGCCAGGGGCACCGGCAGACGGGGGGCCTGCGTCCGCAGGAGAATCCGGCGGAGGAATTTTGAACGAAGGCGATCTCACGGTAAGTCAGTGCGCATTCATCAGTAATCACGCAGGCAAGGGAGGAGAAGGCGGGGCAGCCTCGCCGTTCCTTTCCAAAAGCGGTGGCGCTGGTGGAAATGGAGGAGTGGGAGGTGCCATTCACCTCATGTCTGGCAGTCTCGTGGTTTCGCAAACCAGCTTCATTTCCAACGGCGCAGGTGCGGGTGGGGACGGCGGAAGGGCGGATACATTTACTCCGGGAAGCACGGGGACTGGTGGGCTGGGTGGAGCGGGAGGAAACGGTGGAGCGATATACAGTGCGTCGGCTCTGGCCACAGCGCTACAGCTCTCGACATGTGAGTTTCAGAGCAATGCGAGTGGCAGGGCAGGTAATACTGGCGACGGTCTGGCCTTTACGGTGGCGGAAGGCGGACGGGGCGGCGCGATATCATCGAGTTCGGGAGGGGGGACAATTCTGAATAGCACCTTCGCGGACAATACGGCCGGCTCCGGAGGTTCGGCGTTGGGTAACCATGTTTTGCCGCTTGGTCCTTTGAATCCGAATCGAAACGCCATCGCTGGAACCGGTGGTAATGGAGGGGCACTTGATTTGCTCGGTGGGCAGTGGTCTCTTACTAATTGCACATTGAGCGGCAACCGGGCCGGAAATTCAGGCCCTGATGGGGTGGGATTTGGAGTGTCTGGAACCGCCGGTAGTGGTGGTGCCATCTATTCCAGCGGAGGCCTGACTTTGGTTTCGTGCACCATTGCAGGGAATCTCACAGGAACGCGGACCGGTAGCTCAGGTTCCGGAGGGGGAGCGTATGGAGATGGAGGCGGGATACGAACCACCAATTCAGTAGGTATTCAAAATACGATCCTTGCCGGGAATTCAGCCGCATTTGGAAGCGGTCCAGACCTCAAAGGCACTGCTGTAAGCGCCAGTCACAATTTCATCGGAGTGGTCGACGGTAGCACCGGGATTACCAACGGGACAAACAGCGATCTGGCCGGGACTGCAGCGGCACCGCTGAATGCCTTGCTTGGCCCACTGGGTGACAATGGCGGAGGCGTTTCGACACGAGTTCCTTTGGCAGGAAGTCCGGTGATCGATGCGGGTGATGATGCGTTGGTGGGAACCGA
>JAYUWZ010000954.1:0-5999 GCA_043753265.1 Verrucomicrobiaceae bacterium | reverse complement strand
TCACAGCGAAGTAGTCGCCGCCCACAAGCACGGTATTGTAACCCAAATAGGGCGTGGTGTTTCCAAAGATTCCGGAAACCGCATCGCCACCATCATTCACCACGACGAAGTGCAGGACACCCTCGGCGGCCGTGTAGCCACCCAGCACCGAGAGACTGAGCGTCGCGCCAGTGCCGGCGTCGCCATTGAGGTTCACCGTGCCAGTGGTGTTCAACTGATCGTAGCCGGTTCCGGCAAGAGGCCCGGCAAGTTCCACGGCGAACGTCGCCGCGCTGTTGAAGAGCACATTGCCACTGGAAAGCGCTCCCACTCCTTCACCGGGAGCAAGGATGCCCCCACTGAGGTTGACCGCGCCAATGGTGCCCGTGCCGCCGAGCACGCCACTGGCCACTGCAATCGTGCTGCCGCTGAGCGTGCCATTGATGAGCAGGGTGCCCGCGGTGACAGTCGTCGGCCCGGTGTGGGCGGCGATGGTGCCCGTTTCGATCTGCATGGTGCCGGGGCCGTCCTTGGTAAAGCCGCCCGACCCGCCAAATCCGCCGGAAGGATCCACGAAGGGCACCGTCACCACCAGATCCGCGTCGCTGTTGCCCGTGGCATTCGCGACAGTGAAGACTGTGTTCGTATTCAGGTGAACGCCAGGGAACGTGCCGGTGCCGGAGATGGTGGATGCCGCGCTGCCGCCCACGGTGACGTTGCCGCGAAGCTGCCAGGACTGGAAGGCCGCCGAGTCATTGGCGCCATGCTCGCTGGTGAGCGTCGAGCCATTCAGCGTGAGCGGCCCCACGACATTGTAGCGCGTGGTGGTCAGCGTGGATCCGCCATCCACAACCAGCGCGGGCAGGTCGTTGTTCCCGACTCCGTTGCCGAGCACATCGTTGACCGTGAGGCTGAGCGTGCTGGCATTGTTGATGGCAATGGTGCGGCCCGGAGCGATGAAGCTGCCGAGGCCGCCAGCCGTGGTGCCCGTGGCAACAGTGCCGCCATCGATGATCAGGTTGCCCGTCCATCCGGTGCTCGCGGCATTGAGGTTCAGCGTGCCTGCGCCTTGCTTGGTCAGGTTCCCGGTACCCGTGGCAGGCTGTAGCACATTGAAGGAATTCGTCGCGCCGTTGGTGTCGATCGCCGCCGTGGTGCCGGTGATATTCATCGGGACGTTGATGGCTGCGCTCACGCCGGTGCCCGCGTTGAGGATGGTGCCGCCCGAGAAATTGAACGCCGAGGAGGCGTTCTGCCGGGTGATGCCATAGGTCATGCGCAGCGCGAGGGTGCCGCCACTCATGTTGTAGGTATCCACTCCCGCAGTGTCGCCGCGGTTGTCAAGCGCCACCCAGTCGGTGAGGACGGTGCCGTCGAGGTGGTTGAATACACCCGTGCCGTCGATGCCCAGATAGATGCCGCCGTTTTGCTCCTGGGTCAGGGGGCTGGCAGGCGAGGTGCCAGCATTGACGTTCGCAATGGTCAACGTCCCTCCATTCATCGTGTAGGTGCTCGTCTCATTCGGGTAATGGCCAATCTGCAGCCGCTGCCCCACGGTGACGGCACCGCCGCCCTGGTTCACCGTCCCGGAGAAGCCGGAGTTCTGGCCGATAAAAAATCCGCCCGTGACGGCAAAAGTGGTGTTGGAGTCGATATTGAGCACTGAGCCGGTGGCACCAACCGCCATGTCCACCTGCGCCAAATTCACCGTGCTGCCGGAAAGCACATTGAGCACGGCACCCGTTGCACCCGCACCCGTGCCCATTTGCAGGAAGCCCGCACTCACGTTGCTGCCGCTGAATGTCGCAACGGAATTGGCGCGGGCCACACCCACGCGGATGACGCCGCCCGCAGCCGGAGTGCCCGGCGTAATGGAGAGCCCGTTGGAATCGAACCCCGCTCCGGTGGTATCGAACTCGACGGCCACCCGGTTGAGGGAGCCCGCTCCGCTGATGGCACCGCCGAGCGTGTAGCCATTGCTGCGATCAAAGCGCAGGATGGCCGTTTTGAATCCATCCCCGCGCACCGTTACCGGGACGTTGCCCAGAGTGCCATTGGCGGTGCCGTTGCCGACATTGAAGAGGATGTTCGCCGCATTGCCTGTCGCAACCCCTTCGTTGACCTGGAGCGATGTAAGGCCGCTCGCGTCGCCGGTAAGGTTGAAGGTTTCCGCGGAGGCATTGTTACTGCCGCCAAAGGTGAGGGCGCCACCGGTCACCGTATTGGTCACATTGACCACGCCGCCGAGCGCGCCGATCTTCGCGGTGCCATTCACGGTGATGGTACCAGTCAGCGTGGTGGGATTGTTCGCCCGAATCGCGCCAAGCCGCCCGGCACCCTCGAGGTAGCCAGTGCCGGAAAGGGTGAAGTTATTCGGGAAGGTGAGGCCCGCCACCGAAACCCATACCTGCCCGCCGTTGCTGACGTTCACGGATGCACCGCCGAGGTCGTTCACGTTATCCGTGACCAGCCGGAATCCGTTCGTTCCCACGGTCGGGACAAGATTCAGCGTGCCGGTGAAGCCGGAGAGATTGCCGTTCATCGTGACATCCCGCACTGCGGCATCCGCCGTGGCGTGTGGGTCGATGCTAAATACGCCGGTGCCCGTGACCGTATTGCCAAAAGTGAAATTTGCGTCGTTGGTAATCGCCTTGAAGGTCGCGCCCGTGGCGATATCCACCACGCTCGCCGCCGCCAGCACGGTCGTTGCCGTGCCTGCGTTGTAGTTGGCGATCAGCGTTCCGGCCTGCACGAAAGTTCCCCCTGTGTAGGTATTCGGATTCGTGAGGGTGACGATGCCATCTCCCTTCTTGGTGAGCGCGCCCGTGCCGGCGATACCCGCCACGCCCGAGACGGTGTAGTTGTTCAGCGTGTTGTCAAACGTCGTGCCGCTGCTGGTCACTGCAGTCGCGATGGTCGGGGCAAAACGCGTGGCCGAGTCGTCGAACAGCACCATGTCCCCGTTGAGGAACTTGGAATCGCTGGAAACCCAGTTGAGCACGCCGTTGTTGTCCCACACGTTGCTGATGCCACCCTGCCACACGGTGGTCGTGGCCGTGACGTTCATGTTCACGTTGCCCGCGAGATCGTCGGTAAACGAAACGGCGTTGTGGCCGAGCAGGTTTTGGAGGATGAGGCTGGATGCGCCCGCACCCTGCACAGCGCCATTGTAGGTGAAGACAGGGTAGCTGCCCGTAACCCATCCCGGCGTGCCGAGCGTCACGGTGACATTGGTCGTGCCATCCAGCGTGAGCCCATTGGCCGAGCTGACGTTGATGCGATCCGTCGCAGTGCCGGAATAATCCAGCGCGAGCGCGCGCGTGGCCGCCGCGCCAAAGGTGACGCCACTGGCCGAGATGGTCGTGGTGGCTCCCGCCGCAAGCCCGCCGGGGCTCACGGTGGAACCATTGTTCGCGGTGAGCATGCCGCCGATATTGCCGGAACCGGTGAACGCGCCTGAAAGCGTGACGCTTCCGCCAAACGCGCCGGAACCACCGAGTGTCGTGCCGGCAGCGGTGGTCACCGCAGTGCTCGCGAGCGAACCGGTGAGATTGAGGGTGCCAGTGGTCAGCGTGGTGTCGCCCGTGTACGTGTGCGCGCCGGAGAGCGTGAGCGTGGTCGCCCCCAGCTTCTCCAAGGCCACGATTCCCGCGCCGTCCTGAATGACGCCCGCAAAGGTGCTGGAGGAAACGGTGCCGCCCGTGCTTCCAAAGTAGAGTTTGCTCGTGGTGGCCGCGACGCTGTTCGTCACGGTGCCCCCGCCAACGATACCCTGCACCGCTTCGCTGCGACCGCCCATGTCGAGGGTGCCGCCCGCGTTGAGGTTGACGATGACGTTGTTGTAGATCTGGTCGACGTAGTTGATGGGCGCTCCCACCGGCGGCGTATTCACGGCGGTCCCGGTCAGGGCGGTCGCGCTGCCTCCCAGCACCGCAATGCCACCATTGTTAATCGTCAGCCCGGCTCCCACCGCATGAACGGCCAGGTCCGCGCCAGTCTTGGCCAGCACAAGCGTGCCGCCCGTGTTCACCGTGCCAATTCCCGAGGCGTTGTCCGCAGTTCCCGCGAGGACCAGCGTGCCCGCATTGGCCTCAAAAATCGGGTTACTGCTGAGGACGGTTCCATCCAGCGTCAACGACCCAGCGCCCGCCATGCGCAGGGTGACCCGGTTCACCGAGCCGGAATAACTCGTCGTGGTGCCTTGGTTGGAAATAACCACGCCAGTGCCCGCCGTGCCCTGGTTGATCATACTCGTGGTTGCGGTACCCGAGATGCTCGCGACGTTGTGCGTGCGGTTTGCAGGGTCGAGAATGCCGCCGTTGAAGATGACATTCGTGGTCGTGGGCAGCACGCCCGCTGCGTCAAAGTGCAACGTGCCAGCCAGGAGGACCGTATCGCCCGCATAGTTGTTGTTCGGGTTGCGGAGCTGCACGGTGCCCGCGTCGCCCTTGGTGAAGCCGCCGGTGCCGGTGATTTGGCCGGCGATGTTCAGTATGCCGCCGTTCACGGCATTCAGGAACCGGTTGGTGCTCGTGCCATTCAGCGTGATCAGGCCATTCGCCGTGGGTGCTGCCGCGTTGCTCGCGCGGAAGGTGCCGCCATCATTCAGCGTCACCCCATGCTGCACGGCCACTGCGGAAAAGATGTTATGGAACGCTCCGGTATTCACGAACACCGTGCTGGAGGCAGCCAGCGGATTGGCCGTTTGCGAGGTGAAGAAACCGCCATTGACGATTACGTTGCCCAGCGTGGAGCCTGCCGCAGGCTGGTAGGCGAGTTCCGCAGGCCCGACCTTGGTGAGTGTAAACGTCCCGCCGTTGATGAGCGTGTTGTTCACATCATAGCGCGCAGCACCACCCCACGTGGTATCCCCGTCGAGGGTGATGATGAATGCGTGATTGTTATTCACAACCCCCACGCCGTTGTTGACGATTGCGCCATTGCCGCCAACGCCCGCGCCGGAGACGTGGATGTGCGGGATTTTTACGCCCGGCGTCGTGCCGTTGATGTCAAACGTGCCGCCCGGCAAAATCGTGAGTGATGCTGCTTCGCTCACCGCATTCGTGTTCCCGAGGCGCAGCGTGCCGCCGTTCACGGTGATCGCCCCCGTGCCCGTGTTCGCGCCGCCCAAAACGAGGACACCATTGTTGACGTTGATCAACCCAGTGAAGGTGCTCGCCGTGGCGAGCGTGGTGGTGCCGGTATTGTTTTTGGTGATGCCTCCGACTCCCGTTAGCGCGCCGGTGACCGTGTAGTCATTGCCCGTGCTGTTGTTGAACGTGAGGTTGCCGACGCTCGGGGTGCCGGTGACGGTAATGCCCTTGGTCGTGGCCGTGTCGTCGAAGAGCACCGCATCGCCCTGGTAAAAGGTCGCGGGCGTGTCGTCCGAGGCGAGCTTGAAGTTGGCGGTCGTGTTGATGTCCCACGCAGCCGTTCCACCCACCCACACCAGCGAGTCCACCGCGCTGACGCTGAGATTCACACCCACGCCGGGATCATCGACAATCGAGGCAGTGATGTGGGGATAGGTACCAGCCGCGCCCAGCGCGAAGCCTGAGATGCCATTGCCCCCGATGACACCGCTGTAGCCGATCAACGGGTAAGTGCCGGCCGCGTTGAAAGTGCCACTGGGCGTCACAGTCACGGTGGTGCCTGCGGTTGTCAGGCTCGTGGCGGTGATGGGTGCCGTGCCGCCAGCGCCCGTCAGGACTGGCGCAAACGTGGTGGCCCCCACAGTGCCAAAGGTGAGCGCACCGGAGGCCATCGTGCCGCCGCCAAGGCCCACGCCAAGCGTGGCCCCATCCGCAACGGTGATATCACCCGAGGTGCCCGCTCCGATATTCAAACGGCCCGCGCTGACCGTGGTGAGACCCGCATGGTTGTAAGTGCCGCGGAGATTCACGATGCCCGCGCCCGCCTTGTCGATGGTCGCCGCCACAAGTCCCGTGATGTTGGGGCGCACAAACTGCAGGGTCGTGCCCGTAAATCCAAGCGTGCCGGCGTTGACCGTCAGCGCCGCA
>JAYUWZ010000953.1:0-2785 GCA_043753265.1 Verrucomicrobiaceae bacterium | reverse complement strand
GGTGGGGTCGGTGGTGTGGGAGGCGTCGGCGGGACCGGTGGGGGCAGCAAAGTCGCCGGGTCGGGCTCGACAGGTTCGGCAGGCTTGACGAGGTATCGTACCGTGCTGCGCAGCGGCCCGCTGAAGTAAGGCAGGCAGAAATCCGCGAGAACTACATCCTCTGGCGCGTCGGTGAGTTTCCGCAGGGTTTCCTTTGTGTCATCCAGCGTCGATCCGCGCTTTTTCGAGATGGCTTCGATCTCGGTGATATCGTCCCGAAACCCATCATTCTTTTGAAATCCCCCCAGCAATCCATCGGCAAAAGCTCCCTGGCCTTTGCCTCGCCGGGTCGTACCTCCTTTGATTGCCTTGATGGGCGCAGTAGGGTTGGGCCCCACCACCAGCACGAGCGTACCCCCCTTTGCCACACCGCCACGGTGCTCCAGACCCGGGTGTTCATTCAGCAGGTCGGCGAGCACCGGGGTGGTGCGAAAACGCTCCAGCAGTTCCGCATACAGGCTCGCCGCTTTGAGAATGCGCGCCGGGACCGAGTTGGAAAGAAACACGCCGAGTTGCTCGCGCAGGGACTCCTCAAAGCCCTTGGGCACGTAATCACCTTCCGTGAGGAGTATGCCGATCTGGACGCGCAAGTCCTCCGCCTTCAATCGCATCACATCGAGCTTTTTGTCGAAGTCCCCGGCGTCAAACTCAACGATATTTTCCGGCAACGCTCCCTCGGCATCCGCAAGCCGGCCAAGCAGTTCGCGGGTGAGCTGGTTCACAAGTTCAATCGTGGTCAGCCGGAAATAGAAATCCCGTGCAATCGGAATGTAAGGAACCTTCACCAGCCCTTTGCCCCCCAGCACCATGTCCTCACGCGCAATCCCGGCGGTGCGCAACGGTTGCGCGGCCCCGGTGGCTACAGCCTCGTTGAAGGTGACGCGCGAGGCTGGGATCAAATACAAATTCGATGTGTCCAGCTCGAGGATCGGTTGAACCTTGAGATCGAGCGTCGTCTTCACCATGGGACGGCCTGGGTCCAGCGGACGGGTTTGCGCGGTCAATTCCTTGGTGATGGTCTCGATGCTGTCCCGCATTTCCTCCACCGCGAGCGTGTAAAGCAGGCTGATGTCGTCCAGTTGGTCGTCCGTGTAAATGCCCTCGGGGTCCTTCGCACCGAGCTGAACGGTGAGCATTCCAAATCCGAGGTTGTTTGCAAGGCGGATGGCCGCAATCGCATCCTCCACCTCCTCACGCTCGCGGCCATAGTGGCCCTCCACACGGTAGAATCCGTGACCGTCCACGTCGAAGCGAAGCGGCTCCGCGCCTTCCTGCGGCGGCGATGAGGAGCGCGTATACGCGGGGAGATAGTCTGTCCTCCCACGGCGCGCCGCCACCGGGTTCCACACGGGGCGCAACTGGGCTGCCGTATAAAACACGGGTACCGCGCGCTCCCCCAGCAAGCGGGACTCAGTGCCACCCGGCGTAATGCGCAATTCCGTGGAGGCCGGGGCGTCAAAGTGAGCAGCCATGCGAAAGAGCCGCACCAAGCGCAGCCGGAGTTCCTCGATATCCCGACCACCGCCGAGCGGCACGGGCTGAAAGTAGTGGCGCGCATTCTCCACCTGTCCGAGCGGAAGCGTGGGCACTCCGCCCAGCAGGATGTGCCGATCAAAATTTTCCGCCCCCGGAGGCAGCACGCTTTCGGTGGCATGCGCGGCGTCGACGAATTCATTCCACGCCGAGGCAATGTGCCGCAGGTGATCCAGCGCCATCTGCCAGCCCACGTTACCCCGCGCGGCAAGTTGGGTGAGCTCCGTATCCAGTCCGGTGGAGAGCCCGGACACCGCGGCGGAGCGTTCCGCGGAAAGGCCCAGCGCATTCACGTAGCGGGTGGTTACGTTGTCGAAAATCTTGGCAAACAGCCGATCACGCTCCGCACGTACATGGGCCACCCCGGCGGCGGAGAGGAGTGCGAAGGTTTCCGCGGCGCTCTCCGTAAGCACAAAGCGCCGCGAAGGCAGAGGCACGAGGCTCATGGCCGGGCGCGCACCACCCGCGCCGAGTGCGCGCGCAGCTTCGAGTTCCGAGCGCGCTGCGCAGAGCACGCGCCACAGCCGGCGCCTTTCCTTGCCTTGATTCACGCAATGGTCGCCGATGCAGGTATCGAGATCGGCTTCCACCTCATCGAGAAAGAGAAACACCACCTTCCCCGCGAGAAACGCCGCGTTGATCGGCACGCCGCCCGTTCCGGTGCCCACCAGTTCGTGCACAGTCGTGAGTCCCGCAAGCGGCGGATAGCCGGATGGCTTGGTGAAGGGCAGTGCCCGAATCAAGGACTCGGCAGCGGGCAGTTGCAGGGCGTGCCCGGCAGTGGTCACCGCAGCGCCCGGCGAAAGCGCCATGATTGCTCCAGTCAACGAAAGCTCGAGTCCGTAGGCGATTCCCGAGCCTGTGAGTGCGCGCCGCGTCAACTGATCCTGCGCCTCGGCATTCGATACGATTTTGTTCAGGTGCTGGAAGGACAGCACCTGGTTGGCCTCAAAGAGGGGTTGGTTTTCCGAAGGCATCATGGCTGTGGAGGTGTTTCAAATGTTCCAAGAAAAGTTTGGTCCAGCACTGCGGGGTTGTGGTCGTCGCCGTCGCGGAAATCGTGCAGGGTGGCCACCGGGAAAATGCTCCGCATGGTGTTCCACACCGTGACCAGGGCGTCCTGCTTTGCGGGGGCGGTGTTTGCCTGGCCGAGGCGCTGCTTTGCGAGTTCCGCACGCCATGCAGAGTAGGCTGCGCCGAATTGGGCAATCTC
>JAYUWZ010000952.1:0-6010 GCA_043753265.1 Verrucomicrobiaceae bacterium | reverse complement strand
TTTTGAAAATCCTAATCACACCCAATGCTGACCCGCTCGCGTGTCTCTGAATTGCTGAATCCCTCGAAACGGATCCTCGTCATCGGCGAGGTGATGCTGGATCAATTTATATGGGGAAAGGTGAGCCGCATTTCGCCGGAGGCCCCGGTGCCCGTGGTCGATGTGCAGCGGGAGACCTTCAATGCGGGCGGTGCGGCGAATGTGGCGAGGAATCTCCGGGAGTTTGTGGAACACGTGCATCTCATCAGCCTCACGGGCGTGGGTCAGGATTCGGAATTGCTGCGCGGGCTGCTCGCGGCGCGGTCGGTGCACCTGGACGACATGGTCCTGGACAAGGATTACATCACCATTCGCAAGACGCGCATCGTCGCGCGTGGCCAGCAGGTGGTAAGGGTGGATCGCGAGAAACGCCGCGGGTTCACACCGGAGCAGCGCGGCCAGGTCATTGCGCGCTTTGAGGCGCTGCTGCCTTCGCTGCACGCGGTGATTATTGAGGATTACGACAAGGGGCTGCTCGACCAATCACTGGTGGACAGCTTCATCAGCGCGGCGCGCACGGCGGGGAAGATTGTGACGGTGGACCCAAAGCCGTCGAACCCGATTCACTGGCACGATGTGACGTGCATCACCCCGAATCGCGGGGAGGCTTTTCGCGCGGCGGGGCGTCCGCAATCGGATCCGGTGGACCCGCCATTGCAGGACAAGGCGCTGCTGGAGGTGGGGGAGATCCTCATCGATAAATGGCGCTGCGACCATCTGCTGGTGACGCTCAGCGAGCAGGGGATGATTCTTTTCGACGCGGGCCGCGCGCCCTATCACATCCCGACACGTGCGCAGGAAGTCATCGATGTAAGCGGCGCGGGAGACACCGCCATCGCAGTGCTCACCGCAGCACTGGCGGGCGGCGCGCAGCCGGTGGAAGCCGCGGAGATAGCAAATCATGCGAGCGGGATTGTGGTGGCGAAATCAGGTACAGCGATCGCGACACGCGCGGAATTACTGGCGAGTTTTGCGGAGTAGGGAAAATCCAAAGCCCAAATGGAAATGCTCACACTGTGAAAGAGGCTCCCACCATGGTGGTTTCGCTGCACGATGTGTCGCCACATACGTGGGAGCCTTGTGCGCGAATTTTGGAGACGTTGCGCGGAGTGGGAGTCTCCCATGTTTCGTTGCTGGTAGTGCCGAATCATCACCACCGGGGGCATTTTTTGGAGCGTCTGGATTTTTGCGAATGGCTGCGCGGGCAAGTGACGCTGGGATGCGAGGCGGTGGTGCATGGGTATTTTCACCAGCGTGAAGCGCGGGTGGGCGAGACGCTGCGGGAGCGGATGATCACCCGCAGCTATACAGCGGGGGAGGGGGAGTTTTTTGACATCAGCCGGGAAGCGGCGCGCGAACTGGTGTCGCGGGCGCTGGGGGAATTTGAGCGGGCGGGATTGCGGTCGACCGGCTTTATCGCGCCGGCCTGGTTGCTGAGTGCGGAGGGAGAGGAGGCGCTGCGGGATTTGGGCCTGAGCTATACGACGCGGTTGGGAGGGGTTTGGAATTTTCGCAATGGGACGGTGGAGAAGAGCCAGAGCCTTTGCTGGAGCGTGCGTGCAGCATGGCGTCGCGTGGTGAGTGTCGGGTGGAATGCATGCCTTTTTCACCGCCTGGAGCATGCACCGCTATTGAGGGTGGCAATTCATCCGGTGGATATAGGGCATTCCCGGGTATGGGAGCAGATTTTGCGCATGGTGGAGGCTGGGCTGCTGCGGAGGAGGGCGGTGACCTATGCGGAGTGGGTGGAGAGCGATGAGCGATGAGCGATGGGGCATAACCCAGCTTTCACGCAGGGGGCATTGTGAAGCTTGCTTCATGGAGCGCGTTTCGCCAGCCTCCCACTCCCATGATGTTCCCGGCACTTCCCAGCACTCGGATTTTCTGTGCTTGGATGGTCGTTTTTTGGAGTACGGTGGCTTTGGGGCAGCAGCCTCCCGTCGCATCAGCGGCTCCGGCTGCACCTCCTGTTGTGACCAAGGCTCCGATGGTTTGGATTTTCAATGGGACGCCGGGGGATGATGAGCACCACGCACTCTATGAGAAAAAGCTGGGGCGGATGCGCAAGGCGCTGACGGAACGCCTCGGAGTGCCGGTGGGGAACTTGAAGATTTTTTACGGTCCGAAGTCGGCGGGATACGATGGCGTATGCACGCGGGAAAACTTGATGGCGGAGGTGGGCAAGGCGGTGGCCGCGGCGTCGGCGGAGCAGCCCGTGTGGCTTTTTTTTGCCGGGCACTCGAACCCGACCGCAGCGGGCGCGAATTTCAACACCCCCGGCGCGGATGTGAACTCGCGGGAGTTGCGCGACGCTTTTGCCCGGACGAAGGCGGATGCGAAGCTGGCCATCCTTTTTACGACCTCCTCGAGCGGGCGCTTCATGCGGTGGCTGGCGGGGCCGGGGCGGATGGTGGTAACGGCGACGCTGGAAAACGAGGAGGATAATGAAACGGAGTATCCGCATGTGCTGGCTGGCGTGCTGGAGAACGCGGAGAGCGACCAGGACCACGATGGAAAGCTGACGCTCACGGAGATTTTCAATGCGTGCAACGCAGGCGTGAAGGCGGTGTATGACTCAGGAGGATTCATGCAGCGCGAGAGGGCCATGCTGGACGGCAATGGCGACAAGCGAGGCACGCAGCGTCCCGCCCGAGAGGACGCGAATGTGGCCTCCACCATTGCTTTCACCATCGCGTCACCGCGCCGCACCCTCGATTAAAACCACCCACTGCCCATGGACAATTCCGACAAGATGATCACGAAGCTCGCGGACGCGAAAAAGAAGATTGAAGAGCAAATCGCCCAGCGCGTGGTGGGCCAGCAGAAGGTTGTGGAATTGATGCTCGTGAGCCTGCTGTGCAATGGGCATGCGCTGCTGCTGGGTGTCCCAGGCGTGGGAAAAACGCTGATGGCATCGACGCTCGCGCGGGTGCTGGATTTGGAATTCCAGCGCATCCAGTTCACGCCGGACTTGCTGCCCGCGGACATTACAGGCACCGACGTAATCGAGGAGGCACCGGATACCGGGCGCCGCACCCGTAGTTTTATTCGCGGGCCGATTTTCGCAAACTTTGTGCTGGCGGATGAAATCAACCGCACGCCGCCAAAGACCCAGGCTGCGCTGCTACAGGCGATGCAGGAGCGTGAAGTATCCGTGGGCCGCGCCACGTATGCGCTGGACCGCCCATTCATGGTGCTCGCCACGCAAAACCCGATTGAGTTTGAGGGGACGTATCCGCTGCCCGAGGCACAGCTCGACCGCTTCATGCTTTGCATCCGGGTGGGATATCCCACACCGGCGGAGGAAGAGGCCATTGTGCTCGGAACGACGGGCGCGGAGGTGTTGCCGATTTCGTCAGTGCTGAGCGCAAAGGACATCATCGATTTGCAGCAACTCGTGCGCTCGGTCCCGGTCGCGTCGGACGTGATCGCTTACGCGGTGCGACTGGTCGGTGCCACGCGCGCGGATGCGGGCACCGCGCCTGATTCGGTGAAGAAATATCTCTCATGCGGGGCGAGCCCGCGCGCGTCTCAGAGCCTGGTGCTGGGCGCAAAGGCGAGGGCCCTGCTCGGTGGGCGCTTTCACGTCGATTTCGCGGACATCCGCGCTCTCGCGCCAGACGTGCTGCGGCACCGGCTGGTGCTCAATTACCGGAGCCGCGCGGACAAAGTGACGGCGGATGATTTGGTGGCAAAGGTGATCGATGCCGTGACCGAGGAGCGCGAGGCCAGGGCATGACGCCTGCCGATGCCAGCACGCTGAAGGATGGAGCCTGGGATCAATTGGAAGATCCCGGCCTGTTCCTGGCCATGGAGGATCTTTCCATGGCGGCGCGTGGCATCGTGGAGGGCGCACTGCAAGGCCTGCACCGGAGCCCGTTCAGGGGCTACGGCGCGGAGTTCGACACTCACCGCGAGTACCAGCCGGGGGATGACCTGCGCTATCTGAACTGGAACCTCTATGCGAGCCACGGCAAGTTATACACGAAGCAGTTTCGCACGGAGACAAACCTCAATCTTTACCTGCTGATTGATGGCACGGGATCGATGGGGACCAAGCATGGGCCTGCTCCAAAGTTTCGCTATGCGGCGCGAGCAGCGGCGGCGCTCGCCCTGCTCACACGCAGGACGCGGGATGCCGCGGGGTTGTTCCTTTTGCAAAACGGGGTGACCTCCGCAGTGCCGCCCAAGGCTCGGCCGGGACAGTTTGAGGACATCCTGGCAGCGCTGGAGAATGCATCGCCCTCGGGCGTCGGGGACATCGGTGCGGCGATGGAGGAAGTGATGGTCATGACGCGCAGGCGCGGTGTGGTGGTGGTATTTTCCGACTTTTTTGATGAACAGGAAACGCTGCTGGGAGGATTGCGGGCACTGCGCGAGCAAGGGCACGATGTGCTGGCGTTTCAATTGCTGGACCCCTGGGAGGTGGCGCTGCCGGAGCGTGGGGATTTTGAATTCGCGGATCTCGAGACGGGGAGCACGCTGAAGACGAGCGCCCCGGACATCCGGGATGCGTATGCGAAGGCGGTGAGCGACTGGCGCGATCATCTGCGCGGGGAGTGCGAAGGGGCGGGGATTGACTGGACCTCGATGACGACCACGGAACCGCTGGCAGAGGTGTTGATCCAGTTTTTGTTGAGGAGGTGAGAGGCTGGTTGGACCCAATGGGCTGTTACGCGATTGTACTCAGTGAATTGAAAAGTCTCTCTTGCCGGGATGGATTTTATTTGGGATGAAAGTCCTGAAATGAATTTCAAAAAGCGCCTCACCACTCTTCTTTTTGCCGTCGTTACATTCGCGTTCGCCGGTTCCGCATTTGCAGACAGCCACGACGCGATTGTGGATGACGCCATCAAACAGATGGATCGCATGGCCACAGCGCTCCTTTCCGTGACTGACAAGGGCACCGCCGAAGGAGCTCGAAGGCAAGATGGCAGGCCTGCAGGGCAGCCTGGAAAAAGCGGGCGTGGAAGCCGCGACGATTTTGATGAAGGGCATGCAAGAACTCGGGCCGGTGCTTGAGGAAGTGGGCAAGACGTTTGACGAAGCCGATAAAAAATAGCGCGCTATAAACGTGCCACTGAGGCGCAACCCATTGCAGTTTGTGCATTTGGGTGTTGGAGAGGTTGGTTTTTCCCTGATTCCTGAAGAAATTTGACCCTTTTAGGGAGGAACTTTTTAGCTAAGGAAGGGTTTGGCCAGCTACTTGCTCTCGCAACGCGTCAAGTGTATGGCTCAACCACTCATGGAAATTTCAACTGATCCGAATATCGCCACGTGCCCGACCTGCGGCACGCTCATTGACGTTTCGGAACAGGAGCCGTACGCAAAGATTCATTGCTCAAGTTGCGGCACCTGGATGCGGGTGCGGCAGTCCTTTGCCAACTATGTGATCCAGGGAGTGCTGGGCGAGGGCGGCCAGGGCATGGTCTACAAGGGGCTCGACACGAAACTGAACCGGCCCGTCGCGATCAAGCTGATGCGCCGCGAGTACAGCGCAGACCCGCTTTTTGTGAAGCGGTTTCAGAGCGAGGCCAAGGTGACGGCCAGCCTGAATCACCCGAACATCGTGAAGGTGTTTTCCTTTGGCGAAGCCAGGGGGCTGCTCTATCTCGCGATGGAGATGGTGGATCAGGGGAGCCTGGAGGCGCTGATGGCGCAGCTCAAGAAAGTCCCCGAGGAGCGGGCGCTGGAGGTGGGCATCCAGATCGCGAGGGGGCTGCAGGCGGGACTGGAGAAGGGATTGATTCATCGCGACATCAAGCCCGGCAATATTTTGTTTTCGGATGAGCACACCGCGAAAATCGTGGACTTCGGTCTCGCGGTGCTGGTGGAGAAGCAGCACGAGGAGGAGGGCGATGTGTGGGCGACGCCCTACTACGTCTCCCCGGAGAAACTGGACGGACAGGCCGAGGATTTCCACAGCGACATGTATTCGCTGGCAGCGACCCTGTTTCATGCGATCGCGGGG
>JAYUWZ010000951.1:0-6011 GCA_043753265.1 Verrucomicrobiaceae bacterium | reverse complement strand
ATTCTGTCCGTCTGCCTCCTGTTAGTTACGGTTGTCCGCAACGCAAATTCAGCACACCGTTGGAAGCAATTCCTTGGCGAAACCGGAGACAGCCACATCTTCACCGCTAGGCGATGCACCAGCGATGAAAGCCATCGTATTCCATAAACCCGGCGACATGCGTGTTGACGAAGTGCCGGACCCAAAGATTCAAAAGCCGGACGACATCATCGTGCGCGTCACCTCAACGGCCATTTGCGGTTCGGATCTGCACATCTACAATGGGTTCCTTCCGCAAAAGCGGCCAATGGTCATGGGTCACGAATTCATGGGTGTTGTGGAGGAAACAGGGTCGCAGGTGACATCCGTGCAAAAGGGCGACCGGGTGGTCATTCCATTTCCCATAGCCTGTGGCGGTTGCTTTTTCTGCAACCACGGCTTGCCCGGGCACTGCGACGAGTCCAACCCCAAAAACTACGGCCCCGAAGGCGGGGTGCTGGAGCAAAAAGGGGGTGCTCTGTTTGGCTACACCGACCTGTATGGCGGCTACGATGGAGGCCAGGCCCAATACGTCAGAGTGCCGTATGCCAATGTGGGTCCCCGGAAAGTCAGCGATCGTTTCACGGATGATCAGGTCCTTTTCCTCACCGACATTTTTCCCACCGGTTATGCCGGCATCGAATGGGCCAATCTCCAAGGTGGCGAGACAGTCGCCGTCTTCGGCTGTGGCCCCGTCGGCCTCATGGCGCAGAAGTGTGCATGGCTCAAGGGAGCCAAGCGCGTCATCGGCATCGATCGCCTTCCTTATCGCCTGGAAATGGCGCGCACCGCAGCGCGTTCCGAGGTCATCAACTACGAGGACACGGACGTCGTGCAGGCCGTCCGAGACATGACCGATGGTCGTGGAGCCGACGTGTGTGTGGATGCAGTGGGTATGGAAGCAGACCGCACATTTGGAGACAAGATCGCCAATGTCTTCCACGGCGAAGTCGGCAGCATCAAAGCACTGAAAGCCGCAATCAGCGCAGTGCGCCGCGGCGGAACAGTCACGGTGGTCGGCGTCTACGGCGTGCCTTACGACAACTTCCCCCTCGGCCAGATATTCGACAAGGGCATCACCATGCGGCTCGGTCAGGCCCCGGTGCAGGCCTACATCGACGACCTCATCCCGTTGGTGGAAGAGGGCAAGATTATCCTGGAGGATATCATCACCCATCGCCTCCCCCTCTCCGACGCCCCAAGGGCCTACGACATTTTCAACAAGAAGGAGGACAACTGCGTAAAGGTCGTCCTCAAGCCCTAGCTCACCATGAAATCTCCCGCCAAACGTATTCGCTACGCAGTAATCGGCCTCGGGCATATTGCCCAGATTGCCGTGCTCCCCGCCTTTAAGAATGCCAAAAACTCCGAACTCGCCGCGCTCATCAGCGGAGATGAGACGAAGGGCAAGGCACTTTCGAAACACTATAAGGTCCCCACCTTTCACTACGACGATTTTGAAAAGGCAGTGAAGGAGCAAAAGGTGAATGCGGTGTACATTGCCCTCCCTAATTCCCAACACCTGGAGTTCACCGAGCGCGCAGCAAAACTGGGCGTCCATGTGCTCTGCGAAAAGCCGATGGCAGCCTCCGAAAAGGGCGCACGAGCCATGGTCGCAGCATGCAAGAATGCCGGAGTCCGGCTCATGATTGCCTATCGTCTCCACTTCGCCCCCGCACACGTGGAGGCAGTGGCACTCGCGCGCTCGGGAAAGCTGGGAGATCTCCGCTTTTTCTCATCCATCTTCAGCATGCAAGTGAAGGCGGAGAATATCCGCACCGATGCGCAGGACGGTGGCGGGCCGCTGCGGGATCTAGGCGTCTACTGCATCAACGCCGCTCGTTACCTCTTCGGCGAAGAGCCTGCCGAAGTCCTTGCCACCACTGTCTCCAAGCGCGGAGACAAGCGTTTCGTGGAAGTGGAGGAAATGGCCACGGTCATTCTCCGTTTTCCGGGCGAACGCGTGGCGCAGTTCACCTGCAGCTTTGGCGCGGCAGACACGGGATCCCTGGAACTGATTGGCTCCAAAGGGATGCTCCGCATCGAACCCGCCTACGATTACGTGGGCAAGCTCAAGTGGACGCTCACGATCGCGGAGAAAACCACGAAGAAAAAATTCCCCGCAGGTGTCCAGTTTGCGCCAGAACTCATCCACTTCTCGGATTGCATACTCAAAGGCAAAACACCCGAGCCGGATGGAAACGAAGGCCTGGCGGACATTCGCATCATTGATGCCATTTTCAAATCAGCCGAGTCGGGACGCGCCGTCAAAATGTCGCCGGTCACTCCGCAGAAACTCGTAAAGCCTTCACAGGCGCTGCAACGGCCGCCCGTCAGAAAGCCGAAAATCGTGAAGTCCACATCCCCTCGCAAATAAGAGGGATCCGGCTCGCCTACACTTTCAGTGCGAGGATGCGACGTGCTACTTCCTCGGCGTTTGCGCGGGAGTTGAAGGCGCTAATGCGGAAGTAGCCTTCGCCGCCTGCGCCGAAGCCGGAGCCGGGGGTGATGACCACATTGGCCTCCTGGAGCATTTTGTCGAACATCTCCCAGGAGGAGAGTCCGCCGGGGCACTTCACCCAGATGTAGGGAGCGTTGATACCGCCCCAAGTTGGCCAGCCGGCCTTGTTGGCGGCTTCGCGTAGGATTGCGGCATTGCCGAGGTAGTGCTCGATGAGCGCGCGCACCTGCGCCTTGCCCTCGGTGGAATAGAGAGCCTCGGCGCCGCGCTGGACGATGTAGGAGACGCCGTTGAACTTGGTGGTCTGCCTGCGCAGCCACAGGGGATGGAGGGGCTTCTTTTCCCCGCTGGCGGTGGTGGCCAGGAGGGTCTTGGGCATGACCACAAAGGCGCAGCGGACGCCGGTGAAGCCGCCATTTTTGGAAAAGGAGCGGAACTCGATGGCGCATTCGCGGGCACCGGGAATCTCGTAGATGGAGTGGGGGATGCCCGGCTCGGTGATGTAGGATTCGTATGCGGCGTCGAACAGGATGATCGTGCCATTGGCGCGCGCGTAAGCGACCCATGCCTCGAGCTGCGCGCGCGTGGCGGCTGCGCCGGTGGGGTTGTTTGGCGAGCAGAGGTAGACGATGTCGACCTTTTCGCCGGTCGGCGGGGCGGGGATAAATCCATTGGCCTCATTGCCAGCGAGGTAGCTCAGGCCAGCGTAGGTGCCGCGCTCGTCGGAGTCGCCGGTGTTGCCTGCCATCACGTTCGTGTCGACATACACGGGGTACACGGGATCGGTCACGGCGATGATGTTCTTTGCGCCGAGGATGTCGAGGATGCTGCCGGTGTCGCACTTGCTGCCATCGCTCACGATGATTTCGTCGTCGGCCACGTCGATGCCGTGGGCGCGGTAGTCGTTCTCAGCGATCGCCTTGCGCAGCCACTCGTAGCCTTGCTCGGGGCCGTATCCCTTGAAGGTATCGCGCGAGCCCTGGTCATCCACGGCCTTGTGCATCGCAGCGCGCACGGCCTCGGGGAGAGGCTCGGTGACGTCGCCGATGCCGCAACGAATCAGGCGCTTCGCGGCGTCCGCATTGGCGTCGGTGAAAGCTTTTACGCGGCGTCCGATTTCAGGAAAGAGGTAGCCGGCTTTGAGCTTGAGGTAGTTGTCGTTGAGATAGGCCATGATTGAAAGGGCGGGCGGTTTACGTGGATGTGGGGTTTCGTTCAACTCAACATTTGGGAATGACGGATGACGGATGACGAGGGGCGGAGATTCGGCATTCGTCGCATTGCCAATCTCTGGGCAAGGCCGGTGGCGGCGGGGAAGCTTGCGGCGCGGCGTTTGCCGAAACGCCCATGGCGTTGCTGAAGGGGCCGGGTGTGGTGTAGTGTCGGCACCTGTACATGGCCGTGGTCTACGGCTACTAATGGCGCTTGAGGGGCGCGCCTTCAGCGCTTGTGATTCTGTATGCTGGAACCTGGGGCTGCGCTCGTTCCTCGCTTGTCCCAGGCTGGGATGTGATCGGGCCTTTGGCCCTGCATGCAGACGGACTACAAGTCCGTCTCACAATGAGGCCTTAGATGAACTCGTTGATGAGGTTTTCGAGGAATTCCTGGCGGCCGCTGCTGTTTTGGGTGGCTTCGCCTTTTTCGAGGGCGAAGGCTTCGAGGGTTTTGAAGTTTTCGGTGCCTTTTTCGATTTTGGCGCCGAGGCCGGTGTCCCAGGAGGCGTAGCGGTTTTCGACGAACTTTGCGAGGCGTCCGTCGGCGCGGATGGCGGCGGCGATCTTGAGGCCGCGGGCAAAGGCGTCCATTCCGCCGATGTGCGCGTGGAAGAGGTCCTCAGGGTCAATGCTCTCGCGGCGGACTTTCGAGTCGAAGTTTACGCCGCCTGTGGTGAAGCCGCCGTATTTGAGCGCGACGAGCATGCACTGCGTGGTGAGGTAGATGTCGGTGGGGAACTGGTCGGTGTCCCAGCCAAGGAGCAGGTCGCCGGTGTTGGCGTCGATGCTGCCGAGCGCATCCGCGGCGCCCGCGACTTCCATTTCGTGCTGCATGGAGTGGCCGGCCAGTGTGGCGTGGTTTGTCTCCAGGTTGAGCTTGAAGTGCGGGAGCAGGTCATACTCGCGGAGGAAGTTCAGGCAGGCTGCGGCATCGGAGTCATACTGGTGCTTGGTGGGTTCTTTCGGCTTGGGCTCGATGTAGAACTGGCCCTTGAAGCCGATCTCTTTCGCGTAATCCACGGCCATGTGGAGGAATTTGCCGAGGTGATCGAGCTCGCGCTTCATGTCGGTATTCCAAAGCGTGGAGTAGCCCTCGCGACCGCCCCAGAAGGTGTAGCCTTCACCGCCGAGTTCGTGTGTCACTTCCAGTGCTTTTTTCACCTGCGCGCCTGCAAATGCGAAGACCTCCGCGTTCGGCGAGGTGGCTGCGCCGTGCATGAAGCGCGGGTGGACGAAGAGCTGGGCGGTGCCCCACAGGAGCTTGATGCCCGTGCGCTTCTGCTGCTCCTTGAGCAGCGCCACGATGGTGTCGAGATACTCATTGCTTTCGCGCAGGGTCTGGCCATGAGGGGCCACGTCGCGGTCGTGGAACGCGTAGAAGGGCGCGCCGAGTTTTTCGCAGATTTCGAAGAACACAGGCACACGGGCTTTTGCGAGATCGATGCCGCTTTTGCCGGAATCCCACGGACGAATCGCGGTGGCCGCGCCAAACATGTCGCCGCCCTGGCCACACATCGTGTGCCAGTAAACCACCGAGAAGCGCAGATGGTCGGCCATCGTTTTGCCCTCGACGATCTCCGCTGGGTTATAGTGCTTGTAAGCGAGCGGGTTTTTGGACTTCGGTCCTTCGTAGCTGATCGGGCTGATATTCGGGAAGTAGGTGGACATAGAGAGAGGTGGTGTAAATCGGTTTAGCTGAGGGTTTCTTTGGGCAGATGCTTGAGGGCGCCGCTTTCGAGTGCGCTTTGGTGGGCCAGGATGCCCGTGCATGTCCAGTTCGCACTTTGGCGTGCGTTGGGAAAAGGCTGGCGGTCTTCGACGAGCGCCATGGCAAATTCGTGCGCCAGATGCGGGTGGCTGCCGCCGTGGCCGGAGCCCTGTACAAAGCTGAGATGGGTGGTTTCATCCGCATCGTAGACGCCCTTGGTCGTGTAGCGCTGGATGGATTCAGGGAGGCGGCTCGCGAAGTCCGGGCACTTCACTTCCTCGGGAATTTCGGGCTCGGGCTTCTTTGCAGTGTGAATGACGAGCGGCTGGTGCTCGATGAGCGGCCACTCGACGCTCTTTTTGGAGCCGTAGACGTCGATGCTCTCGCGGTATTGGCGGGCAGTGTCGAAGAGGCTGCGAATGACGCGCGCGCTGAGGTCGCTCTTGTGGACTTTGATCTGCGCCGTCTCCACCGCGAAGGGCGAGCCGTAGTGTGCGATGAGTTCCTCGCGGATGGTGCCGCTGCCAAAGCAGCTCACATACTCCGCATCGCCACCGGCGAGGCCGAGCACGGGGCCCACGCAGTGGGTGGCGTACCACATGGGGGGGAG
>JAYUWZ010000950.1:0-2791 GCA_043753265.1 Verrucomicrobiaceae bacterium | reverse complement strand
CCACCATCGAGCAGCTTTGCCGCTTTGCCGGTTTGCGCACGAACGCACCGGTCGCACCCGCTCTCGCTGTGGACAAGTGGACGGGGGGGGAGGAGGGGGTCTTCTTTCCCATCGCCGAGTCCCCGGCGGCGCGCATCGCTGCCGTGCTCTCCGGCCCGGTGCCCACCGCCATCGCGCCCACGCTGGCCTCCGCACCCGCTGAGGAAGCGCTGGATTTTACCAGCGAGCACACCACGAGCTTTGCGCAGTTGCTCGCGGAACTCGGCATCAGCGTTGCCGTCACCACTTATCAGTCGGACAAACTCATTCTCCTCCGCGCGCAGGATGGCGTCATCAATACGCACTTCCACGATTTTCCCAGCCCCACGGGCCTGGCGTATCACGATGGCCGGCTCGCCCTCGGCACCCGCAGCGAGGTGTGGAGTTTCCGCGGCTTTGTCGGCGCGAGTTTTGGACCCGGCCAGCCCCACGATTGTGTGTTCGTCCCCGGCCTCCGCCGAATCACCGGCAAGATGGCCATTCACGAGGTCGCCTGGAGCGGTACGGAATTGTGGGCCGTGAATACGCGCTTCTCCTGCCTGTGCACGTTCGATGGCCTGCACAGCTTCATCCCGCGCTGGGCGCCGCCTTTCATCACGGAGCTTACCGCCGAGGATAGATGCCATCTCACTGGACTCGCCATGCGCCCGGATGCCGCCGGTATCGCCATCCCGGCATTTGTCACTGCCCTCGCCGCGAGCGATGCCCCGGAAGGCTGGCGCGCGCAAAAGCACGAAGGTGGCGTCCTTATCGATTGCGCTACTGGCGAAACTGTGGCCAGCGGCCTTGCACTGCCGCACAGCCCGCGCTGGCACGATGGCAAACTCTGGGTGCTCGAGAGCGGCCTCGGCCGCCTGTGTACCGTCGACCCCGCCACCGGCGCGGTGGAGCCCGTGGCCACTTTCCCCGGTTTCGCGCGGGGCCTCGATTTCGCGGGCCCCTTTGCATTCGTTGGGCTTTCCAAGGTGCGCGAGGACGAGCCCGGCCTCCCCATCGCCGACGCCCCCGAGAACCACTGCGGCGTGTGGGTGATCGATCTGCGCACCCTGCAAATGGTCGCGTTCCTGCGCTTCAGCGGCAGCGTGCGCGAGATTTTTACCGTGTGCATCCTTCCCGCCCGCTTTCCTGGCGTGCGCGTCGATGCGGATGAGATGATCAGCGGGGCATTCCTGCTGCCTGCGGCGAAGGATGCGCAGCGGTAGAAAATGTTCGAATCAGTTGACGAAACATCCGAAGTCACGGCGGCGCGAGTATTGGGTTAGCCTCTCTTTTACGCTGTCATTCTGAGGACCATAACACGGGGCGTGATTTTCTGTGCGGAGATGACGTGGCTGGTCGCTCGCAGTTCGCATCAACCTACACGGAAACAGTCATTTCGTCTGAGGATAAGCGAAAAGGAGCAATCCTGTTTAATCCCGAAAATCTTGTAAATCCTGTCAAAAAGGAAGCGCTGGGATTCTGAAATTTGTGCCCAAATCTCCAATACGACCTGCGCACTTTTAAGGACAGGATTTACAAAATTTTCAGGATTAAACAGGATTCCCCAAAGACGTTGCCCTCCTTGAAAAGGGCAACGTCATTAGCAGGGAGCTTTGAGCGACTGAAGAATCCCGTGGAATTTCATGGCGATCCCAATGCTTTTGAATTTCACCGGATGTTTCAGTGAATAAGGAGGGGCTAAACAGATACCGGCGCGAAGCGCCTTTTTAAATCGCGTCATCTCGACCGGGCCTGGGCGAGTGGAGAGACCTCACTCTTTCCTTAAAACCGTCCGAGCTTCACGTAATGGTACCTGCCGTTCCTTCCAATTCTTCAGGAAGCTTGTCTGGAAAATACTTGCGCCAGCCGCTGTCGCCCACGTCGTCCTTGCGGAGGATGACGTGAAGGCGGACATTTCCGCTGGTGCTCATCAGTCCCTCGAAATGCTCGTGATAATCGCCATCGGTTGAAGTATCGCGCTCCGCGAATTTCCGAAAGAATTCAGCGAGCTTCAAGTAGTGTTCACGCGAACCAAATACGTTCACCTGGAAAGCGTCGGTGACCGGTGGTGTCTCGGCGCGCGTATTCCAGAGACCGTTGCTGCCGAGGTACTCTCGCTCAACGGAGAAGTTCACGAATAGTGGAGGGGCTTTCTTGGATTTCATTCTCGGTGTTTACGTCGCCTGACAATCCGCGCTTATTTTAGCCGATTCTTCGCGGCGTTTATAATATTCTGCGGCAATGCGGGCTTTCCGCTTCTCTCGCTCCTTGAACTCTTTCAGGATTTGGCGTTGAGGTTTTCTACGGGCACCCCATAGACGCTCGACAACCTTGTAGAGATAGTGGGTGGCGGTTTCAGAATTCAGAAAGCCGAAGACCCGGGACACCTCGGGGATGCGCTTGTAGATTGCACGCCCGGCGACCCCGACACCCGTGCCACGGGTGTGCGAGGTGATGATGTAACGTGTACCGGGGCTGATGCGCACGAGAAACGGAATCAACTCGTGCGCCAAAGTGACCTGTGCGGGAAATGGAAAGGACAGGGCGGCTTGAATCGCGTCGGGAGGCATGGTGAGATCGATGACACCTATTTCGTGCTCGATGATACACAAAGGGTGCTGCCAGGCCTTAAGGGCGTCGATCAGCGTCTCCGGAGAGTGGCGCTGGTAGACCTGAATGGGTTTGTCGAGAGTCCATATGAATGACTCCGTCAGGCGGTATCCTGGCGCACCACCGCACACGGCGATTCCGGGTTCAATTTCGGTTAAATCGG
>JAYUWZ010000949.1:0-6012 GCA_043753265.1 Verrucomicrobiaceae bacterium | reverse complement strand
ACGGTTTACCACTGCGCTTTCCGGCTTCAATGGTGATGATGTCGCTGTAGTCCATGGTGGAAAATTATCATTCCCAAGCTGCACAGGTCAAACTGTGCACTCTAATGATTACCTACAACTGAAGGGCATCGACGAAGCGAGCGAAGCCTTGGACTGCGTGTGGCAAGCCTAAGCGCGACACCGCCTTCGCTTTGCGGATAGCGGTTCATTGTTGGAGCCAGCGCTCGAACCAAATGCATATCACCCCGATAAAGTTCAACTTTCCCCACCCGCAATCCCATCCAAAGGCGGTGTCGCCGTTACACTCTGCCACCGCACTCCAAGGCTTCGCTCGCGTTTTCGCACATCCCTCCTCCATTTTACGTTAACCACGGAAACGCAGTTTCCGCCGCACCTTTTTGATGAACCTCCTCAGCGCCTCTCCAATCCGTACCCGCAGCGGGCCGCGCAGTTGCTTGCGGAAGGCGGCGCGGGCAGCGGCGTGGGGCTCGATGGGCACACGCTCGACGCGGATGGACTGCGCCAGGCTCGCGTGGAGGAAGCGTTCGTCGGGCTCGCTGTGGGTGCCGCTGTGGTCGTGGCCGATGTTGCGCACGAGCGAGCGGTGGGGGTGGAGCGTGAGGCCGTCGGCGAGGAAGATGCTGGCGTACCAGAGCACCGCCCAGGTCGTGAGTTTGCCAGCGGCATTCAGCCGGAGCTGGCGGAAGTAATCGTAGCCGCCCTCCACGTTGAACTCGCGTATGCGCGGCTCCACCTGCCGGGCGAGCGCGAGGGCATCGGGCTCGAATTTTGCCCATGCGCGCCGCCACGTGGCCCAGCCCCAGCTCGTGGTCGTGCGGAGAAAGAAGGTCTCGGGAAAGGTGCCGCGCATCTCGGGCAGCCAGCCGGAAACGCTCATTACGCGAGGCTCGGCGGCGTACAGTTCCAACGCCTCATTCATGTAGGCGAGGAAGCCGGGCGAGAGCGCGAGGTCGTCCTCCAGCACGATGACGCGCTCGTGTTCTTTCAGCAGTTCGGTGACGCCGCTGACGATACTGGCAGCGAGCCCGCGGTTAACCGGGGACTCGATCACCTGCACCTCACCGCACCATGCGCGTTCGCGCAGAATGGCGCGGACCTCGGCGACTTTTGCCTCATCTCCCGGGCGGGCGCCATCGCTGTAGGCGATGAGCTTGCCATGTGCGGCCAGTGGGTTTGCGGCAAGTGTCTCCAGCGTCCGGCGTGTGTGCGCGGGACGGTTGTAGGTGAAGAGCGCGATGGGGGCCTCACTCACGGCGGCGGAAAAGCACATCGTGGTGCGACAGCTCTGCGGCGACTTCGTAGCGTGAAGCCAGATGGCCCTCAATGGCGGCGCGGTCGCGAGCCTCGATGAGCAGGAAGCGCGGCTGCACCTTGGTCATTCCTTGCAGCACCTGCAGCTCGAAGCCCTCCACATCGAGGGAGAAAAGATCGACCTCCGTGATGCCGTGCGCGGCGAGGATGTCGTCTAGGGTGCGCGCGGGCACGGTCACCTCGTAGCTCTGGATGCCCTGCACGGCGCAGCCTTTCTCGATGTGCTCGCGGTCGGCCTCCTCGGAATGCATTGCGCCCTTCACGAGCGACATGAGGTTGCAAAATTGCATGGTCACCTCGCGGCGCGGATCGCCCGCTGCGAGCAGCGCGCAGTTTTCCACGATGCTGCGCGGGCGGTTCTTGCGGCAGCGCGCGGCGAGCTCGGGGATGGGCTCAATGAGCAGGCCGCGCCAGCCGCGGTGACGCTCGTAAAAGAGCGTGTTGCTCTGCGTCACACCGTCATTGGCGCCTGCCTCGATGAAAAAGCCGCGCCGGTTGCCGAGGAAGGGCAGCAGCTTGGTATCGAGCTCATTCAGCGCGTAGCTGCGCTCGGGAGGCTTTTTGCGGAAGAGGCTTTTGAGAAACGAGAGCATGGTCAGAGCGGGCGCTGCCAGATGGTGGTGAGCCAGAAGTGTTGGTTATACGGGCCTGGGCCGTTGTGGTCGGTGCGCTGCCAGCCTGCTGCATCGGCGAGTGCGCGGGCACGGGCATACCAAGTGCGCTCAGCGTTATCGAGCACCAGCAATCCGCCGGGTTTTACCTTGGGCATGGCAAGGCGCAGGCAGGCAGGCCGCACGCGGCCATCCACCACCACGAGATCGAAGTGCGCATCTGGAAACGGCGTGATGTGCTCCGCGTAGCTGCGGAAGATGTGGCCGTGATATACAGAGGAACCGCTGAAATACTGCCCTGGATCTGCGGAATCAAACTCGACCGGGGCGATGCTTTCATCGGCACCGTGATAGGCGACAGTCACGTGTGGAAGGCTGCGCCCGGCGCAGGCGGTGCGCACGGTTTCGGCCCATTCCCTGTCGTTCTCCACGGCGGTCACCTCCACCGCGCGACGCGCGAAAAACAGTGTGGAGCCGCCACTGCCCCATTCAAAGACCCGAGCCTTGCCGCCCAGGGCGGTGAGGTGGCGGTCGATGTGTGCGATCGCGGCAAAGGTCATCCAGGGACTCTCGTCCGCCACGGAGGTCGCACCCTTGCGGAGGCTGCGCGCCCAGGGGCCGAGCCAGCGGAGCTGAGAGAGCCAGGGCTGCTTTGTCTTGGCGGCGGCGGCGCGGAATGCGCTGAGATTTTTGAGAAATCGTTTCATGCAGTGTCCCCATGGCTCCATGCTTGCGGCGATGGATGGCGGGCGCTTAGCGTCGGAGCATGTTCGGTCTTTTCAAACGCGACAAGTTTCCCGCTGTGATGCATTTCACCCATGCAAAGGCGGGCTCCACTTGGATCGATGGCATTTTGCGGGAGCTTTTTGGCAAGCGCGTGAAGCCGCGTTTCTGGAGCAAGCCGGATTTCTCCGGGGCCGCGGGCCAAGTATTTGCCTCGGTCTTCCTCGCCCGTGACGAAGCACTCGCGTCGCCCGATGTCGTCTCCGCGAAACGTTTTTTCGTTCTGCGCGATCTGCGCGACACACTCATTTCGCGCTACTTCAGCATCCGCGATTCGCACAAGCCCGACCCTGCGGGAAAAATCGAAGCCATGCGCCTGAAACTGCGCGACCTGAGTGTGGAGGACGGTCTCGCCAATGTGATGTTCGACGCCGGCATGGAGGCCACTGCGAAGATCCAGCGCTCGTGGCTGGGCTCGAATGAAATCATCCTGCGCTACGAGGACTTGATCACCAACGACGTGGAATTGTTCACGCGACTGTTTGTCGAGCAGCTCGGCCTGCCCATCACCGCCGAGCAGGTGGAGAAGGCCGTGGTGTCCCAGCGCTTCGACACGGTCTACGGACGCAAGCCCGGCGACGAGGACGTGATGTCGCACGGACGCAAAGGCATCGCCGGCGACTGGCGGAACCACTTCACGCGGAGACTGGCCGACCAGTTCCACGGGCGCTACGGGGAGTTGCTGCAGAACGCCGGGTATGAGAAGGACGCGGGATGGGTTTCGCAGATGCCGTAGGGTGTTTCCCGACGTGAGAGGTGAGAAGTGAGAGGTGAGACGCGGGGCTGGCGTTGCTCGATCAGTGCCGGTGGCGCTGGTGGTCGCTTTTCTTTTCGGCGCGCTCTCCTTTTTCAACTCAAACCAATTCCTGAGCACATGCAGCCGGTGCGTTCCCGCAAGCCAGGTCCAGCCTCCGAGGTGGATGGCGACGATGAACCAGAACGCGACTTGGAATGACCTCTTTTGCGTTTTGTGCCGAAACTTTTGCTGGGCGATGAGCGCGCCGGGCCAGCCGCCGAGGAGTTCCAGCAGATGCAGTGTGGCCTCCGGGGTGCGCCACTCGCCGCGCCCGGCTTTCGCTTTGTCCAGGCCGTAGGCGGCAAAGGCTACGATACTCATCACCAGATAGATTGCGGGCACCCAGCCGGGGATGAAGCGCAACTGCCATGCGATTGCGGCCACTCCGAGGCTCAGCGCGGAGAAGGCCATGGCGAGTGTGTTGAAGCGTCCTGCGCGAGCCGGGCGCGAGCCATTGTGGCTGCGTGGATTGCGGGGACGGGGCTCGTCATCCATTGCGCTGGCTTTGCTGCGCGCGGCGTGGGATCGGGCTTTCTTGTTTGCCGGTGGCGGCATCAGGCGCCGCTCCCTTCCATGCGCCAGCTTCCGCGCACGAGCATGGGGCCGTCGCCGGCGGGCGTGGAGGGATTCTTGCCCCCACCAAAGTAGTCGCTCGCCATCACCTGCAACTCCGCGGCGTTCTTCAGTTCATCGTAAGCGGCGCGGAGCCGGTAGAGCGGGTAGAGGCCTGTGTCGCAGCGATACACGCCCTCGGCGAGCGGCAGGGAGGGCAGCTTGCACACGAGCGCACCTTGCGCGGGCGGGTCCACGATTCGCTCATCGGTGAAAAAATTCGACTGGGTGATCAGCGGCGCACCGAGCGCCGTGGTGAAGGAAAGATTGCACGTGAGGCGCGGCACCTTCGCGCCCTCGGTGCATTCGTAGTGCACCCATACCTCCATCGGATCGCCCGCCGGGATGGCGCTCACGCGGCGGCCCTGTGCGTCGCGAAACTCGATCGATGTCACCCGCGCCTCGCCCGTGCCGGAGCGGTCGGCGCGTCCGCGCAGGTCGCTACTGCTGCTCGCAAAGCGGCTCGCGTAGTGCTCCAGCGCGGCGGTCTGCGTGCCGTCGAAATCCATGCGCCCCTTGTGGAGTACGATGCCGCGGTTGCAGAGATTTTCCACGGCGGCGGCGTTGTGGCTCACAAAGAGCACCGTGCGGCCGCTGCGCGACACCTCACCCATCTTGCCCACGCAGCGTTGTTGAAAGCTGGCGTCGCCCACGGCGAGTACTTCATCCACGATCAAAATTTCCGGCTCCAGGTGCGCAGCCACCGCAAAGGCGAGGCGCACGCGCATGCCGCTGCTGTAGCGCTTCACGGGCGTGTCGATGAACTCGCCGATCTCGGAAAACGCGATGATGTCGTCGAACTTCGCCGCCACTTCGCGCCGGGTCATGCCGAGAATCGCGCCATTGAGATACACGTTGTCGCGCCCCGTGAGTTCCTGGTGAAACCCGGTGCCCACCTCCAGCAGCGAGGCTACGCGCCCGCGCAGCCGCACCGCCCCGCGCGTGGGCGAGGTGATGGAGCTGAGGATTTTCAGCAGCGTGGATTTGCCCGCGCCATTGTGGCCGATGATCGCCACGACCTCGCCCTGCGCCACGTCGAAGCTGATGTCGCGCAGCGCCCAGAAATTGCCGGGCGCGTCATCGGGGTCCTCGCGGCGGAGCAGCTTGTTTTTCCAATCGTGGAGAAAGCTGCGCCGGCCGAGCTCGCCGAGGCGGTAGCGTTTGCCGAGGGAATCGACCTGGATGGCTAGGGACATTGCGTGGGCAGTAAGGAGGCGACGCCAAGCACGGGGATCGTCGCGGTGGTTTCGTCGTCAAACATCACGACGATACGGGTTTTTCCCTCGGTGAAATGGGCGTGGTCGGCACTCGCCACACGATGGATTTTGCCATCCATCGTAACGATATTAAACGCCACGAATGGCCTCGTTTTGAGTTGTTTCAACAACTCGGCAACCATCGGCGAACGCAGCGTGATTTGCGAGCGATGGATCGTCAAAGGCATGGCTGCACGAAACCCAGACGAGCCCATGAGCGCACGGCCCAGGCCGGGCGTCGTCCGGCTTTGGTGGCCCGAGCGGCAAATCCCCGCGGATGTTTTAAAAGCCGGGCGCGTCATACTGTTTGCCCGGTGTGAAACATCCGCGCCGCAGATATAGGTGGATAGGTAACCACTAGGCTGCTGCGGCTGCGGCCTGTTCGACGGCTGCGATGTGCAAGGCGGACAGGACCACATTGCTGTCGTCGTCGAAATACACGGTAACCATTGTGCGCCGCGGGCTGAGGTGGGCATGATCCGCACTGGCAACATGGTAGCTCTTCCCAGCATTCGTCACGATGGTGAATGGAGTGAAGGGCCGGGCCTCAAGTCTGGTGATGATTTGCTGAATCATGTGTGGGTATTTTACTCTGAAAACAGGGAAAGGGCATTCAAATGTT